>NZ_LZMG01000273.1:0-34106 GCF_001673615.1 Mycobacterium sp. 1245499.0 | reverse complement strand
TCGTCGCGCATGGATTCGGCGGCGTCGGCCAGCGCGCCGACCAACTCCGCTTCCTGCCCGGGCAGCCGCAACACGTGCGCGGCCCCGACCTCGACGGCGGCCGCCCACGTCGCCGTGTCGGGTTCGGCCGGGGTCAGCACCGTCACGTAATCGCGACGCGGCAGCGCCCATCGCCCGCAGCGAGCGGCCGCCCCCGCGTCCAGCACGACGGCCGCGGCCGCGGCCCACGTGTTGCGGCTGCCCGGGCAGGAAGCGGAGTTGGTCGGCGCGCTGGCCGACGCCGCCGAATCCATGCGCGACGACGGGTCGCGTGGCCACGCGGTCGCCGTGATCGGCGGCTGCGGTGGGGCGGGCGCCTCCTCGCTGGCGGTCGCCCTGGCCCGGACCGCCGGCGATGCGCTGCTGGTGGACCTCGACCCGTGGGGTGGCGGCCTCGATTTGTTGCTGGGCAGCGAGACCACTCCGGGGTTGCGCTGGCCGGACCTCGCGTTGCAGGGCGGGCGGCTCACCTGGTCGGCGGTGCGTGATGCGCTGCCACGCCACCGCGGAGTCAGCGTGCTGTCGGGCACTCGCCGCGGCTACGAGCTGGAGGCCGCGCCGGTGCACGCCGTCGTCGACGCCGGCCGGCGTGGGTCGGTCAGCGTCATCTGCGACCTTCCCCGTCGTCTCAGCGACGCGACCCAAGCGGCGCTGAGCGCGGCCGACCTGGTGGTCGTCGTGACCCGCTGTGACGTGCGCGCGTGCGCGGCGACCGGGGCGCTGGCCCCGGTGCTGGCGTCCGTCAACCCCAACGTCGGCCTGGTGGTGCGGGGCCCGTCGCCGGGAGGACTGCGGGCGGCCGAGATCGCCGATCTCGCCGGGCTGCCGTTGCTGGCCGCGGTCAAAGCGCAGCCGCAACTCGCCGAACAGGCCGACCGCGGTGGCCTGCGGCTGGGGCGACGCTCACCGCTCGCCGCGGCGGCCGGCCAGGTGCTCGGCGTGCTGCCGGCGGCCGGCGTGCCGAAGGGCAAGGCGGCGTGAGCGGTTCGCTGATCGACCGCGTCCGTGAGCGGCTGGCCGGCGAGCCCGGCCCGCTCGGACCGGCGGTGGTGGCCGCGGCCATCCGGGCCGAGTCCGGCGGGATGCTCGGAGACACCGAAGTGTTGGCCAATCTGCGGGTGCTGCAGACCGAGCTCACCGGTGCCGGCATCCTCGATCCGCTGCTCTGCGCCGACGGGACCACCGACGTCCTGGTCACCGCCCCGGATGCGGTGTGGGTTGACGACGGCACCGGTCTGCGGCGCACCGAGATTCGCTTCCCCGACGACGCGGCGGTGCGGCGGTTGGCGCAGCGGCTGGCGCTGGCCGCCGGCCGCCGCCTGGACGACGCGCAGCCCTGGGTGGACGGCGAATTGACCGGCGTCGGCGCCGGCGGGTTCGCGGTGCGGCTGCACGCCGTGCTGCCGCCGGTGGCGGCCGGTGGCACCTGCATTTCGCTGCGTGTCCTGCGGCCGGCCAGCCAGGATTTGGCGGCCCTGATCGCCGCCGGGGCGATCGAGCCGGCGGCGGCCGCGCTGGTCACCGACATCATCGACGCCCGGCTGGCGTTCCTGGTCAGCGGTGGCACCGGCGCCGGCAAGACGACACTGCTCGCCGCGATGCTGGGCGCGGTGTCGCCGGCCGAACGGATCGTCTGCGTCGAGGACGCCTCGGAGCTCGCGCCGCGGCACCCCCATCTGGTGAAGCTGGTCGCACGCTGCGCCAACATCGAAGGCGTCGGCGAGGTTCCGGTCCGCCAGCTGGTCCGGCAGGCGCTGCGGATGCGGCCCGACCGCATCGTGGTCGGCGAGGTCAGGGGTGCCGAAGTGGTGGACCTGCTGGCCGCGCTGAACACCGGCCATGACGGCGGCGCGGGCACCGTGCACGCCAACAAGCCTGGTGAGGTTCCCGCCCGGCTCGAGGCATTGGGCGCGCTCGGCGGCCTGGACCGGGCCGCGCTGCACAGCCAGCTCGCCGCCGCCGTGCAGGTGCTGCTGCACGTCGAGCGCGGCCCCGCCGGCCGGCGGCGACTCGGCGAAATCGCTGCGCTGCAACAAGATCAGGGCCAGGTGCGGGCGGTCACCGTTTGGCATGCGGACCGGGGCATGACCGATGCCGCCCCGCAGCTGCAGCGCCTGGTGCGCAGCCGGATGCCGGCATGAACGGCCCAGCCGCGGGTGCGCTGCTGCTGTCGCTGGCGCTCGTCGTCGCCGGGCCCTCGCCGCGACGGCGGCTGTCGACGTCCCGGCACCGGCGGTTCCCGGCGGCCGGGCTTCGTGCGGCGGGCTGCGCCGCCGCGGGTATCGGATGCGCCGTCGCCATTGCGCTGCCGCCGACCACCGTGCTGTGCAGCGCGGTCGTCGGGGCGACCGCGCTGCTGCGCTATCGGCGCCGCCGGCGCATCCGGCGCGCGACGGCCGAGGGCCGCGCGCTGCAGACCGCGCTCGAGGTGCTCGTCGGTGAATTGCGGGCCGGCTCGCATCCGGTGCGTGCGTTCCGCGTCGCCGCCGACGACACCGCCGGCGCGGTTGCGGTGTCGCTGCGGTCGGTGGCGGCGCGGGCCCGCCTGGGCGCCGACGTCGCGGCCGGTCTGGTCGTGGCGGGCCGCGCCTCGGCGCTGCCCGGGCATTGGGAGCGGCTCGCACTGTGCTGGCGGTTGGCCAGCGACAACGGGTTGGGCATCGCCACCCTGATGCGCGCCGCTCAACGCGATATCGCTGAGCGGCAACGGTTCTCGGACCGGGTGACCTCGAGCATGGCCGGTGCCCGCGCGACCGCGGCGATACTGGCCGCGCTGCCCGCGCTCGGCGTGCTGTTGGGCCAGCTGATCGGGGCCGACCCGCTGGGCTTCCTGCTGGGCGGGCGCGCGGGCGGCTGGTTGTTGCTCATCGGCTCGACGCTGGCCTGCGTGGGTCTGCTGTGGTCGGACCGCATCGCCGATCGGGTGGCGTCGTGAACCGATCGGGTGGCGGCGCATGAATCTGGCGGCGGTGCTGCTGGCGGCGGCGCTGTGGATCGGACCCGGGCCAACCCTGGTGCGCGGTCGCGCCGGAGTGCCGCTGCGCGGCGGTCGGCTGCGGCGAAGCACCGGGTCGCCGCGCGGCCCGGATCCGCTGGCCGTCGCTTCCTGTCTGGACGTGCTGGCTGTGTGCCTGGCGGCGGGCATGGCGGTGTCGAGCGCCGCGGCCGCCGCCGCCCCGTCGGCGCCGCCGAATCTGGCCAGGGTGCTGCGCCGCGCCGCCGCTCTGCTCGCGCTCGGCGCCGATCCCGCTGTCGCATGGTCCGTTCCGTCCGGCGCGCAGGATGCGACCGACCCGCAGATCGATGCGCTGCTGCGGTTGGCCCGACGTTCGGCGTCCTCGGGTGCGGCGCTGGCCGGTGGCGTCGCCGAGTTGGCCGAGGACTCTCGCCACGACGCCGCGCACGCGGCGAGTGCGGCTGCCGAGCGGGCGGGCGTACTGATCGCCGGACCGTTGGGCCTGTGCTTTTTGCCGGCGTTCGTCTGCCTGGGCATCGTACCGGTGGTGGCCGGTCTGGCCGGTCAGGTTCTGCAATCGGGTCTGCTATGAAAAGAGAGGAAGTCATTGATACTCAACCTGTTTCGCGAAATCTCCGCGCGGCTGGCCGTGCTGGCCGCCGACGAGTCGGGCATGTCGACGGTCGAGTACTCGATCGTCTAGCTTTAGACCTGTGACCCCACGAGCCAAGCCCACCAGCACTCCGGTGAGATCCGCTACGCGGGCTCTCATCGTCGTACGACTATCCCGCGTCACCGAGGAGAAGACATCTCCCGAGCGCCAGCTCAAGACGTGCAAGGAACTGTGCGCCCAGCGCGGATACGAGGTCGTCGGCGTTGCCGAGGATCTGGACGTGTCAGCCGGGTCCACCTCCCCATTCGACCGTCCCCAGCTCGGGGACTGGTTGACGAACCGGCTCGGTGAGTTCGACGTTCTGGTGGTGTACCGGATGGACCGGATCGTCCGCCGCCTTCTCGACCTCGCGGACCTGATCCGTTGGTGCCAGGAGCATTACGTTTCGTTGGTCAGTGCATCCGAGGCATTCCTAGACCTCACAGCACCCTTCGGGGACATCATCGCCTTGCTGGTGGCAAAAGTCGCAGAGATGGAGCTGGCTGCGATCTCCGATCGCAACGCCTCAGCGTTCCGGCACAACTTCCGAGCTGGCAAGTACCGGGGAGGCATTCCCCCGTGGGGCTACCTGCCTCAGCGGGACGAGACCGGAGATTGGCGGCTCGTCCAGGACTCGGAGCAGGTCCAGGTGATCAACGAGGTCGTGAGCCGCGTTCTGGAGGGCGAACCCCTCCGGGCGATCGCTCACGATCTCACGGCCCGAGGGGCCCTCACCCCGAGGGACCGGTTCGCACAGTCGCGAGGCCGGGAAGTCAAGGGTTACGAGTGGCATTCGGGACCGCTGAAACGTTCCCTGACAAGGGAAACGCTCCTGGGGTATGCGGTCGGCAGGGAGGCGTTGGAGGACGCTCAGGGGCGTCCACGGCGGGACGCCAAGGGCAAGAAGATGTTTGGGCCCGAGACCGTCGTTCGGAACGACGACGGGTCGCCTGTGGTTCGGGCTGAGCCGATCATCACCCGCGAGGTGTTCGACCGGTTGGGGGTCGAGCTGGCCGACCGGGAGAATCGGAAGGAACCGACCAAGCGCAGCAGCGGGCTGCTGCTGCGGGTGATCTTTTGCGGGGTCTGTGGGCGGCCCGCATACAGGCTCAAGGGTGGCCCTGGCCGGTCTCCCCGGTACCGGTGTTCCTCTGCTCAGTACAAAGAGAACTGTGGAAACAGGTCCATCCCGACGGACAACGCGGACCAGATGGTGGAGCGAGTTCTCCTCGGGATGCTCGGGGAGTCAGAACGTCTTGAGCGCGTTTGGGACTCGGGCTCGGATCACTCCGCAGAGCTGGCCGAAGTTGACGCCACACTGGCCGATCTGGTGGACCTCGTCGGTGCAGGCGAGTTCAAGGCAGGAACCCCCCAGCGGGTCAGGCTTAACCAGCGAATCACCGAGCTTGCAGCTCGGCAGGAGGAGCTGTCCAAGCGGGCCGTGAAGCCCGCTGGGTGGACATGGGAGCCGACCGGGGAGAAGTTCGGCGACTGGTGGGCACGGCAGGACGTGACGGGCCGGAACGTGTGGCTGCGTTTGATGAACGTCCGCCTTGAGTTTGACCAGGGCCGGCTGCAATTCGATCTGGGAGACATCTTCGCGCTGACTGAGCAGATGATCGCAACGGGTCCTGTAGCCGAGTGGCAGCAGGTCCTGACCGCTATGCAGGACAACGGCATTGCCGGGGTCGAGGTCACGACCACCGGCGAGATGCACTTCACGCCGGCGAAAGGAGCCTGACCAAATGCCCGCTGTGAACACCGCCGAATGGCTGATGGCCATCGACGCTCATCCGGACACGCTCGACACCGATCTGGTGGTGGCCACGGCCCTGGCCAACGGGGACGCCGATGTCGAAGGCGTAGCCCCGGAGATCGTCACGGATTCGGTGGAGGAGCTGATCGCACTGGGGTTCCTGGAGTCGGTCCTGGCGGCTGATCACCCGAACGGCGAGGAGCACTTGCTGGCGCTGCGTTTCCCTCCCATTCACTAGTTCGCCAGACACGCGAACGGCAGGTATTCTGGCATCACCTTTCTTTTGCGTCGGGAACACCGGCCACCCCGCGGGGGGCCGTCGCACCCGACAAAGAAGAAAGGAGAGGCACGATGACGACCGAGACTGACGAGCAGCAGTCGAGGGACCGAATCGCCAAGTGGGGCCCGTTGGTCCTCACGGCGACCCGGTTGATCTTCGACCTCGTCCACCGGCTCCACGGTTAGCTACCACGGAGCAGGTCGGACAAGACCAGGAGCGGAAGTAGCTAGTCCGGTCTGGGTTTTCGGGGAAGGTCCCCGACCGTCTTCCGGCCAGAAGACGCGAGAACGGTGCGGTAGGTTTTGCACCGAAATGTACGAAAGCCGTCCGGATGGCGGTGAAGGCAAGACACGAACCGGGACGGAACATCGACTGGTTCGCCGCCGGGAGCCCCGCGGAAAGTTGGGCGGGCCCGGTCACACGCGCAAACGCACCCACGCACAAACGTATTTGATTCGAATCAAGAAAGACGCCCGGCAGGTCGACACCGGGCGTCCTTTCTTTTTGACAGCCAGGGCGACACGCCCCAAGCTCTCAAAGGCGGTCGCAGGGCGGCACTACGTTGCTGGGTCGCTGCAGCTCCAGCTCCCAGCGCACGAGATGCAGCGCCATTTGCAGGACCGGGTCATCGGGGTCGAACCCCTCCCCGCGGATCGCTTCGCGTTCTTCGTCGTCCATGCGAGCTTGGACGCATGGTGGGCGCGCTTCGTTCCCTCAGATGGGAGATGAGATGACCATTCCGAAGCCTTATTTGATAGGGCTGGTAGTGAAGTAGATGCCATAATCCGTCCGGGACCATCGGCCGGCCGCCGACTGAACGACTTGGAGGCACTGCGTTGAACATCTGGGAGTCGTTTGTCGAGTTTCTTGAGGATCTCATCCGCCGGTTTGGCCTGATTAAATTGATTTTCGGGTTTACCGGCTTTGCATCTGCACTCATTGGACTAGCACTAGGTTTTCACCTCAGCTCGGAGGTGAAAATTGGCCTTGCCGGGGTCTTCGTCATCGTTGTGCTCTTACTTACCTGTCTGGCGCTCATCATCGACCGCCATCGGCTGCGCAGTCGGATGACCGAAGGTACGGACGTCCTTAACCGCTACGGCGACGAGATAGTTAGTAGGCAAGACTCCGATTCTTTTGACATAAAAGAGTGGCGTGATGAGCAGTATGTCGACAAGAACGGGGATACGACAATCCGCCGATGGTTCACGCTAGTGGTCCGAAACCAACCGCTGCAGACCTTCTGGCATGTAATGGTGATGGACAGTTTGCAAGACAACATAAACTACCGAAAAAAATTGACCATCGACGCGAAGACCTTCGATCCGAATACTCTTGAGCCTGGCGTTAACTTCTTATACACGCGACGTTGGGAGGGGCAACATTCGGTAAGGCTCTTTGTGCATCTCGACCGCCCGTATGCGCCGGGCGAAGAGGTGCGGGTTCTTCTTCAGGTTTTTTGGCCAGAATACTTGCTAAAATTGCTGGAGAGTAAACAAGGTGACGATTTCGAGTGGATCTTTCGACGGAAAGTCGACCAGCTGCGTGTGACATTCGTGTTCGCGAAGCGGCTGGGCATCGAGGACAAATTCGCGACGAAACCATTTCCAGGGTCGCAGGAGCCGAAGCAAACGATTGGACCGGACGGAACGATGAAGGTGGAGTTCGAGGCGAACCATCCGCCCATGAACGCTTCCGTCGGGTTCAAGATCCAGCGGACCAAGTGGTAGCATAACTAGGGTCACGAGAGGAGGCTTTACGTGTCTTTCTTCAACAGGGCTGAGAGCTAGGACCCTTCAACCCGACCTACTCCCCGGTAGCGGTGAGTAGGTCGTTTTCTTTGCGTTTGGTGGGACCACCGTGGATCGGGTGGATCTGAGATGCTTTCACCGTGACTGCGACCGTCCCCCCACACAGAGACCTCCTGTGGCCCACCCTCCAAGCTGCCACTGCCCTCGGCGGCTCGGCGTCCATCGCCGAGTTGGACGCCGCCGTCATAGATCGCGAGGGATTCTCAAGCAAGCAACAAGACGTCCTGCATGGCGATGGACCGCAGACCGAGATCCGATACCGCCTCGCCTGGGCGCGGACTTATCTCAAGGGGCTGGGCCTTCTGACGAATAGCCAGCGCGGTGTCTGGACGGTCACCGAGGCCGGCCAGGGCGTCAACAGTAAGGACGAAGTCCGCAAGCTCTTGGCGGAGTATGACGCGGCCTACGCCGAAAAGAAGGACAAGCGTAAGAACGGCGCACAATCCGCCGTTTCAACTGAACTGGAACAAGTCGAGGCCGAAGCCGAGGTTGAGTGGAAAGAAGAGCTGCTTGAGACCCTTCTCGCAATGTCGCCGGCTGCCTTCGAGCGATTAGCTCAGCGCCTCTTACGTGAATCGGGATTTTCCAGCGCCGTTGTGACGGGGCGTTCGGGTGATGGTGGCATTGACGGCTTGGGCGTCTACCAGCTCAACCTATTGAGCTTCCCTGTGTTCTTTCAGTGCAAGAGGTACTCCGGGAGCGTCACACCATCCGCCGTACGCGACTTCCGGGGAGCGATGGCAGGCCGGGGCGATAAGGGCCTGCTCATCACCACCGGCACGTTCACCAGCGAGGCCCGCAAGGAAGCTACCCGTGACGGTGCGCCACCGATCGACCTCATCGACGGGGACCGCCTGTGCGATCTCCTGAAGGAGTTGTCCCTTGGCGTCACTACCACCCAGCGAGTGGTCGAGGACGTGAAGATCGAGGGGGACTACTTCGCGTCGCTTGAGTCGAAGTAGCCGTTAAGGCGCAGCGGCTTAGTGGCGGCCGGTCAGCGGTACCAGATCTGACACAGCGACAGTCGGTTTGTACAGCGATCACGGTTATCGCGATCATCAGACCGGGATACGTCCGGGTGCCTGCTGTGTCAATCTGAAGCCAAGCCCCGCTAACCCTGGGACTTCGAGGCGCTGAGGCGCCGAGGCCGCTGTCGACCTTGTCAAGGCAGAATATGGGTCTAGCCCACCAGTGCGTGAATCGGAACCACGACGACGGGCCAACTGAGCTACCAAACCCAACAGGGTCACGGCAATTAGCTGTGGCCCTTTTTGCGCTCCAGGTGAGCGCCCGACACCCCCAGGAGGAAACAATGAGTGATTCCGTAACCCCAGACCGAGTCGACCAGTGGCGGCGTGAGAACCCCGCCAAGGCAGCGATGCCGACCGTGAAGTTTTACCAGCGGCCAGACGGAAGACAGGCGATCTGGGTAGTTCACAACGGCGAGTACACGTTCTACGTGGACTGCGCCCGGTGCGGCAAACCGTTGCCGCCCCAAGTCCGCAAAGAGAACCCGTACAGGCGTCGGAGGGGCCTCGGGGATGAGCAGCGGTGGAAAGACCTGCACCCGGAGTGCCGTGTATCCGATGACGAGGCGCACTTCCGAGACATGAAAGCCAAGAAAGCTCGCTACCGTGCCACGGAGGAACTTCGTAAGCAGCTCGGAGGTATCACCGACTACGCCATGCGGAAGTACGAGAAGCTGGAACAAGCCGAACGTGATTACGACAACGGAGGTTATGTCGGCGACGGTGACTACGACCTCTAGTTTTTAACCCGTTCCATGCCGATTCACCAGGGCTTTTGGTCGGTGTCTCGTACTATTGTATGAAGAGCAAAAGAACTTCCCGCCCTCCCAACTGGACCACCTTCCTGGGTTGGTTGAGCGCGGGGACCAACGACCTGCTAGGGCTTATCTCCCCCTTGCAGGTTCTGAGATGGGACTCTCAGAAATGGAGCCCTCCGGTCGACCCCGGAGGGTTTTCCTTTGTCCCCCAAAAGTCTTCGCCTCGGCGTCATCCACGCCGGGGCCTTTTTTGTGGCGAGTTTTGCCACAAACACAGGCGTAGTCAGCGGCTACGCCACCTATCCACCCGGCAGTCGGAGGCTGCCAATCGGAAGTGATCGGAGATCACAGCCATGACCTACTGCAAACGCAACCACGCTATCCGGTCCTCGCAGGACCGGCTGCCCAACCGGACCTGCCGACAATGCAACCGGATGGCTTGCCGCGACTACCAGCGTCGTACCCGTGCCGACGCGGCGAAGTACCGCCAGCTCCAAGAGCTACTGCAGATCGCCTGAGCGCCAAACAGAAGCGGCCAGGAGCCGCGACACCACATGAAAGGTACGAGATGAAACCCAAACTAGAAGACCTCAGCCCAGCTTGGCAGGCAGAGGTAACCCGACTGCGGCGCGAGTGCGCCGCCCATCGACGCGAGAAGATCGAGGCACGGCGTGCCTTTGATTCGCTGGCCGACAGGGTTGCCGCTGCTCTACAGGCTCGGGCCGATGTCTGAGATTCTCCCAAAGACGTTGTGGGATCAGGCGTATAACCGTGGAGGTGTGAAACTGCCCAAGGCTGTGCTGAACACCCTGCGAACCTGGGCAGACCCTCGCACGCTGGAATGCTTCGCAACGCTCGATGACCTAGCGGAGTGGACCGGGCTGTCTCCTAGTGCCTGCTGGCGCCAGATCAAGGCCAACGAGGCAGCCGGTTGGATCGAGGTGGTCCGCCAGGGCCACTCGGGTGGCAAGGCCAACGATTACCGTCTGCTGAACCCTGGCGTTAACGCCAAGGTTCGGAACCGCCAGGAGGAACCAAACCCTAGCATTAACGCAATGAACCCTGGCGTAAACGCCAAGGAGACCTTAGCGAAAACGCACAACCAGTTAGGGATAAAGGAGATACCAAAGGGGATCTCCAAAGGAGAAGAGAACCCTAGCGAAAACGCTAGGGATGACCAGGACCTCCACTCGGCGGAAAATTCGCCTCGTGTCGGTCCTCTCAGGGACCAGGGAGATCCTTGGGGATCTCCTATTTTTTCCAGCGAACACACTGAGCCCCGAAGGGGTGAAGTGCAAGGGGATTGCAACCCTAGCGTTAACGCCAAGGTTTCGGTTGCGAGAACGCAAGGGCCGCAGGACGGCCCGGCGACAGCATTCCCAGACCCATTCGCGGACTGGCGCCCTCCCGTGCTCGCAGAGACGACGCAGCCGGCGGACACAGGTGATCCCCGCGATCCGTTCTCAGCAGCGTTCGTACCCGCAACGCAGTAACGCACAACCGAATAAGGATCAGGCCCTCAGCAATGGCGTTGGGGGCCTCTGTCATACCCACAGGCTTCGGCACAAGCCGTGCCCTCAGAGCAGGCCAGCTCCGCTGGCTGCGACACAGGAAGGTATCCAGCATGACCGTAGAAGCTCCAGAATCGACGGAGACGAACGAAATACCCCAGGGGGGTACCCAAGGCGCCCCCCAGCCTCAGAACGGCTCTGAGGGCCAAAAGGGTAACCGGGAGGCTCGTTACCGTGTCGAGCGCAACGAAGCGCGTACGGCACTGGCAGCGGCTCAGGCCCGGATCGAAGCCCTGCAGACCCGCGAGGTCCATCGCCTGGCCGAGGAGCTGGCTCAGCCCTCGGACCTGTTGGAGCTGGGAGGCGTCTCACTGGCTGATCTGATGGATGACAACGGAGAAGTTGATCCCGAGGCAGTGGTCGAGGCTGTCGCTGCGCTGATCGAGGCTCGCCCTGGTTTGGCCAAGAATCCCCGCCAGCGTGCCGTGGACCCCTCGCAGGGCCTCGGTAACGGCACTGGCAAGCGAGCACCGACGTTCGCTGACCTGTTCAAGTCTTGAGCTATCGGGAGGTCTGTGACCTCCCCCAGTTCACGTTAAGCACCTGTGGTGCAACCGGATTCCGGCCTGTGGTCGGCGTCTAGTCCAAATCCATTACGCCCGTCGGCATAAGGCCAGCGGGCTTTCTCGTTTCCAAGGAGGAAACATATATGTCCATGAAGCGCACCGACCAGGCGCAGTCGTTCCTGCCCGAGGACTTCGGCAAGCTGCTCGATCTAGTGGTTCAGGAGAAGTCTGTGGCTGCCAAGGTCTCGACACTGTTCAGTACCAACAAGGAGAAGGCTGCCTTCCCGCTGTGGGTCGCTAGTCCCACTCCGTCCTGGTTGGACGAGTTGGAAGACATCCCGCTGACCGATGGCGACACCGACGAGGTTGTCGTGGAGCCGAAGAAGACGATCTCGCTGACGCTGATCTCCAACGAACTGGCGGACGACTCCGACCCCGACGTTGCCCAGCAGATCGCGGTTGCGGCTGCCAACAAGCTGGTTGCCAGCATTGACTCCGCGTTCTTCAACGACGGCAGCAATGCGAAGGCCCCCGCCGGCCTGCTATCGCTGGTGGACGGGTCGTCCAACCCGAAGTACCAAGAGGTTGATCCCGGTACTGCGCTGACGAACCTGGACCCGTTCATCGAGGCCCGCTACGCGGCTCAGGAGCAGAACGCGAGCCTGACTCACTGGTTGGTCACCCCGGCCACCGCCGAGGCCCTGTCGAAGCTGAAGATTGCGAGCGGCTCCAACCAGTCGCTCATCCAGTTCGTGGAAGACGGCATCACCGTCGCGGGTCTGCCGGTTGTGACCTCGACTCACGTTGACGCGGCTTCTACCGCGTGGGGCGTCGACAAGACGCAGCTCCGCTACGTGCTGCGCCAGGGGTCGACTGTCGAGAAGTTCGACAGCGTCACGAACGACGGCCTGTACGTCCGGGCGAAGAGCCGCATCGGGTTCGGGTTCCTCAACCCGGCTGGCGTAGTTCGCATCTGGCACGACGCTAGCTAAGCCCCCAACACGTTTGAACGAGGTGGAGGCCCGGGGTTCTGAGACTCCGGGCTATCTGCTGTCCACCAAACGGGAAGGAAAAGCGCATGAGTAACGAAGAACCGAACCAGACCAGAAGCGATCAGGCTCGGTGCCCATTAGGGTCGCTCTGTCCTCGGTCGTTAATGTCTTGCGCTGTGAGGTAACAGTTTTCCATCAGACCCACTAGCTCACCGTAGGTGAGAGGCTTGTCTGAACCAATCGTCAGTTCATGCTGTAGCAGCCGGATGCCGTATGGATCGTCGGAACCAAAAGGCAACCTACCTCGCTGCATCTCAGCCAGATCCGGTGGTTCGAGCAAACGATCAGGAGTGTGCTGCACTGTATTCCGGATGCGTTTCAGGCGGCCGAAGGCATCTTGGTCAGGTAGAGGTCCGCCCTTACCGAAACCGTGCTTACGCAGCAGTAGAGCAGTGCTAATACCCCGGTGTGTCGCGTCCAGGCAGGTCTCTAAGTGGTCAGTGGCCAACCTCAAATGTTGCCCTTTGTGCCCTAGCGTCTCCCATTCGCTCCATCCGATCGAATCAAAATTGCGAACCGACTCTTCTGCAGCAAGATATTCTCTGACCGCCTTATCTGTGACGTGTCTGAGATGGGTGTAGGCCATCACGAATTTCCGGTCTGCCCTGAGGGCCTCAGTGCTCTCGCCAAGCATTGCGAATACGGCGCTATGCAACGCCCTTTCCGAAAAATGGTCGACTGTTGGCAGCACGACGTACGGCTCCCTGATGTCCATCCGCTTAGCGTATTCCGTCCGCCCGGCTGATTCCGGAAGATGGCGCGCATCTGGCCCACTGTTGGCGTCTGGGCGGGGTGGACGGGTTGCGCTGTGGGAGTGGAGCACTGGCCGTTCGGAAGTGGGCTAGTACGCGGCAGTGGGGCACGTCGGGCAAGGCAGGCGTGCAGGAGCACGCGGGCACCAGGGTAGGGGCGCTGACCAGTGCTCAGGCACACCCGGGGTGAGGTGCGCCCCACTTGGGCAGAGGGAGACAGGCTTTGCGCCCTCCTCCGCTCCCCCTGAGTCTCACACGCACTTGCAGGGATGGCTGGGATGGCCTACCCCCACGGGGGCACCCCTGCCCCCGCACGCGACGACCGGTAGGTAATGCGGATGCCCGACCCGCTGAGCAAATCGTTTTCCATTTTTCAGAATCAGTAAGTTGCGGCCCCCCGAGAGGGAAGTCGCGTCCCCTATAGGAGATTTCATGCGTACACCGACAGGTTTAGGCACTGCCGGGAGCAAGTTGTGGCGGTCAACGGTCGAGGTCTTCGACTTTACCGATGAACCGCACAAGGTCCAGATCCTCACCCAGGCTTGCCGGGTGGCTGACGTGGTGGCTGAGCTGGACGAGGCAGCCGACGAGGCCCCGCTAACCGTGAAGGGCAGCATGGGCCAACAGGTGATCAGCCCGTTCATCGCGGAGGCCCGAGTCCAGCGGGGTCTACTGGCTCAGTTGCTCGGGAAACTGGACCTCCCCGACACCGAGGAAGAGGCAGAGGCCAAGGCCGAGAAGCTTTCCCGCACACGGCGACGAGCTGCCAGGGGGAATCGCTCGTGACCGTCCGACGTAGTCGCGGCAGCTCTGGGGGTCTGAGCGCCACGCTCCCGGACGAACTTCGCACGTTCGAGAGTTGGCACTACCCAGGCGGTTTGAACGACTACATGCGCGCCCTGAGCGAACTTGTCGGCTACCAACGGCTCACGCCTGTGATGAACGCGGCGGGGCTGTCCGCTGCGGATTGGTTCCGAGAAATGCTTCTGTCGGAAGCGTAAAGCGGACGACGGCTAGTGGCCTTCGTACCAATTACGCCCTCCGTGATCGCGGCGGTACTGCTGGTCGTAGTCCATGTCCCTGAGGATGTCCTCGGTGGAACGCGGCGGGGCCGGGGTCGAATGCCGGTCCCGCAAGCGCCGCCCTTGCCGGTCAAATTCAGGGTCGTCTTGTTCGGATGCAAGTACAAGGTCCTTCGTACGGTCCCGTGTTTGCGCGAGTGTCGGGTGAAAGACGGCAAGCACCACTACGTGCACCACAAGTGCAGCTATGAACAGCCCGAAGGATGCCCCAGGGGATGCAAACGCCAACAAAATCGCGATGCCCCAAGCCGCGACGGGCACCCTACGAATCCGCTGGATTGAAGACCCCCAGCCAAACGGCTTGAGCCACAGCGCCCGAAATTCTTCACCAGGGGTTAGCCTGACATTCGCGCGCTCCGCCTTTGTTGTACCGCTCATTGACGCACTTCGTTGCTGCGACAGTTGTTTCGCGGCCTGCTGCGCCTTCTTCTGCGCTTTGTACTCTTCATGCGTGCCCGCCATGTAGCCCCCTCAGTTGACTGTTTGCTACCGGACACTAGCGGCCTCGCCGGGCCGCCGGGAGCGATTTACTGAATGTTGTAGTACTCGACAATCGAGTACGCCATCGGCACCATCGCGGCGGCCGCGTTCGGCGCCGTGCTGTACACCGTCGTCACCGGCGATTCCATCGTCTCGGCGCTGACCAACATCATCGGTCGCGCGCTCAACACCAAGGTCTGACCGGAAGTGCCGGTGCCAGCACGGTCGAGGCGGCACTGGGCATCGCCGCCCTGGTTGTGGTGCTGGTGCTGTGCGTGGCCGGTGTCACCGCGGTGTCGATGCAGGTTCGTTGCATCGACGCCGCCCGCGAGGCCGCCCGGTTGGCGGCCCGCGGCGACGAACGCTCCGCCGCGGCCGCCGCTCGTCGGCTCGCGCCAGCCGGTGCGCGAGTGGACCTGCGCCGCGACGGGGAATTCCTGGTGGTCACGGTCGTCGCGCATTCGAAGGTGTTGCCCGCCATCGACATTGCGGCCAGTGCGGTCTCGGCGGCCGAGCCGTCGCGGTGATCGAGGCTCGGCCACGCTGGTCGCGGCCTGGATGATCGTGGTGTTGCTGACGACGACCGGCGCGGGTGTGTACCTGGGCTCGGCGGTGGTGGCCCGCCACCGCGCGCAGGCGGTGGCCGACCTGGCCGCCTTGGCCGCGGCGGCAAGGCTGAGCTCGGGAGCGGACACGGCGTGCGCGGGCGCCACCGTGGTGGCCCACCGGATGCGGGTCGACGACATCGGCTGTGTGGTCGACGGTCTCGATGTCGTCGTCACTGCGCGGGTGGCGGTCGCGCTCGGCGGCGCGGCGAAGGCCGCCGCACGGGCGGGGCCCGCGGCCGGGGGATCCGACTAGGGCGCGGCGTCCGGCGTCGGCGACAATCCCGCGGAGGCCAGCTCGTCGTCGGTGGGCAGGCGCAGGGAGACCAGTCCGGCGTAGGTATCCGGCTCCAGTTCCACCCGGTTGACGGTGACGTGCACCGGCACCCAATCCCCGTCGTGCCCGGGCATCCGCAACACCCGGCTGGTGGCACCGCCGCTGAATTCCCTTGTCATGGTGGACATCAGGTCCTGGTCGTCGGGGTGCACCCGGGGCTTGCCCGTCTCGCTGCTGCGCCAGTCGTAGAAGGTGCAGGGCTCGTCGAGCCATTTCAGCAGCGACCAGGTGTTGAGGTCGATCAGCGCGCGGTGCACCCCGGCCTGGGCCAGGCCGCTGAGGATTCGCTGCGCGAGATCGTCGGTCGACACCTCCGGGCCCTTGAGTTCGGATTGCCAGTTAATGGCCCTCGCCACCAAATGCTCCCGGCCGTCGGGCCCCGGTTCCAGAACCGTGCGCGCGACAAAACCGATCCGGATCGACTCTCCCCGCCAGTCGGTGAGATCCCAGGTGCTGCAGAGGGTTTGGTCCGGCTTGGCTTTGACCGCCATGGCCAGGACTTTGGTTTCGTTCGGGTTGAGTTCCCGCGACGGCAGGTCCTCGGCGAACGCCCTGCCGAAGGTGACCTCGACCTCGGGGTTCTTGCCGCTGTTGATCAGCGATTCGCGGGTATCGGTGGCCACGCCGAGCGTCAGGTCCCATTTCAACGGCCCCGGGACCGGCCGCTCGGGTGGTTCGGCGTCGGCGGGGCCGGTCCAGACATGCACGCCGTGGATGAATCCGTCCGACATCACCACCGGTTCGGTGCGAATGATGCGGTCTCGCTTGGGCGTGATGCTGGTCAGCGCCTGGCCGGTCTGCACCGACTCCGCGATCGCGGTGCGCACCGCGGCCAGATAGGGACTTCGGCGCAGGAACGTGGTGATGGGGACGAGATTCTTGAGTTGGCGGCCCTGCGCCACAACGGTGGGATCACCCCCGAGTGTCTCCACGAGCAACCAGTCGTGGGCCATGCGGCCGATTTTACGGTGAGGGCATGGATCAGTGGGAGTGCGGGCTTCGCCACATCACCCGGGGGCGGTCGTCACCCGCCGGGCTCGCCCTTCCGTGGCCCCCGCGCCAGTTCCGCGAGAACCAGCTTCAGCACCAGCACCGCGCCCGCCTTGTCGAGGGGGTCGTTGCCGTTGCCGCACTTGGGGGACTGCACACACGACGGGCATCCCCTGGGGCACTCGCACGCCTCGATGGCGGCGGCCGTTGCGCCCAGCCAGGTGCGGGCCTGGCGAAAGCCCCGTTCGGCGAAACCCGCGCCGCCGGGATAGCCGTCGTAGACGAAGACGCTGGGCAGGCCAAGGGGATCGGGCCCGACGGCCGTGGACAGGCCGCCGATGTCGCCGCGATCGCAACTGGCCACCAGCGGCAGCAACCCGATCGCCGCGTGTTCGGCGGCGTGCAAGGCGCCCGGGATTCGGATCGCCTCAATACCGTTGCGCTGCAACGCATTTTCGGTGATGGTGTACATCGCCGCCATGGTGGCCAAGGTGTGCTCCGGCATGTCGAGGTCGATGAAGTCGATCACCTCCCCGGAGAGCCGGCGGCGCAGATACCCCACCACCTGGTGGGTGACGCGCACCGGCACCAGACCCAGGGTGACCGGCCCGTACGTCAGGCGCTCGCCGGCGCCGGTGACGGCGATGTCGGTGATCTCCCGTGCGTACGTCGCGTAACCGGGGTCCTCGGCGTGCACGAACGCGATGCCTTCCTCGGTGTCCAGCGAGTCGACCACGTAGCTGTCGCCCTGGTGCAGGTACACCGCGCCGGGGTGGACGGTGGCCGGCGCCCGACCCACGTCGGCGCTGCCCAGCAACCTTCCGGTGTCGGCCTCCAAGATGACGATCTGACCGCCCGCCGAGCCCCGGATGTCCACCGCGGCATGAGGTTCCAGGCCGGGCACCGGAAAGTACTTTCCGCTGCGCCGGCGCAGCAGCCCGTCATCGACCAGGCCGTCGGCCACCTCGGTGGCGCCGAGGGTGCGCACCTCGGCCTCGTCCAGCGGCAGTTCGGTTGCCGCGCACAGCAGCTGCGGACCCAGGATGTACGGATTGCCCGGGTCGATCACGACCCGTTCGACCGGCTTGTCCAGCAGCGCCGCGGGGTTGTGCACCAGATAGGTATCCAGCGGATCGTCCCGGGCGACGAGCACCACCAGCGCGCCCTGGCCGCGCCGCCCGGACCGGCCGGCCTGCTGCCAGAACGAGGCGACCGTGCCGGGGAAACCGGCCAGCACCACCGCATCTAGGCCGGCGATGTCCACGCCCAGCTCCAGCGCGTTGGTGGTGGCCAGGCCCCGCAGCCGGCCCTCGGCCAGCGCGCGCTCCAGCGCGGTGCGGTCCTCGGCAAGGTAGCCGGCCCGATACGACGCGACCGTGCGGGACAGCTCCGGAGCGATGTCGTCCAGCCTCGCCTGCGCGCCGAGCGCGGTCAGTTCCGCTGCGCGGCGGGACCGCACGAACGTCAGCGTCTGAGCGCCCTCGGCGATCAGGTCGGCCATCACCCGCGCCGCCTCGGCACCGGCGGACCGCCGCACCGGCGCCCCGTTCTCGCCGGTCAGGTCGGCCCGCAGCGCGGGCTCCCACAACGCCACGGTCCGGGCGCCCTGCGGTGACCCGTCCTCGGTGACCTCCTCGACCGGCAGCCCGATCAGCTCGGCGGCCGTCGCGCCCGGCGAATCCGTTGTGGCGCTGGCGAAGATCACCGTCGGTGACGACGAATAGCGGGCACACAACCGCAGCAGGCGGCGCAGCACCATCGCCACGTTCGAGCCGAATACCCCACGGTAGTAATGGCATTCGTCGACCACCACGAACCGCAGGCCACGCAGCAGGACGGCCCAGCGGGCGTGGTTGCGCAAGATCGACAAGTGGATCATGTCGGGGTTGGAGAACAACCACCGCGAGCGTTCCCGCGCGAAGCGGCGGACCTCCGTCGGGCTGTCACCGTCGTACGCGGTGGGGGCGACCCCGAAACCGGGATCGTGCAACCGTGGAACCGCCGCCGTCAGCGCGTGCGCGGCGCGCAATTGGTCGTGGCCCAACGCTTTTGTCGGTGACAGGTAGAGCACCCGGGCGCGCGGATCGGTCGCCAGCGCGTTGAGCACCGGAAGCTGGTAGGCCAGTGACTTTCCCGAGGCGGTACCGGTGCTGAGCACGACATGACGGCCCGAGTACGCCAGGTCGGCGGCCGCGAACTGATGCGACCACGGTGATTTGATCCCGCGCGCGGCGAACGCGCCGATGACGTCGGACTCGGCCCAGTCCGGCCAATCGTGCGGCCGGCCGCTGCGCGCCGGCAGTTCGGCGACGTGACGCAGCGGATGTTCGTCGGCCGCGGTTCCGGCGAGTGCGGCGGCCAGCAGGTCGCTGCCGAAACTCGCCATCTCACTTCCTCCGGGATCCGATTGTGAAATCGGCCTGCGAATCGGCCTTCGAATCGGCGGATGACACAAGTCTGTCGCCGACGCGATGAACATGGTTGACTATTTGCGGTCGCAGCTTCTGTGTTCGTGTCAAACTTTCGCAGGATCGACGTTGCGGCCGCGGTTCCTGCGAGGTTAATCGGTCGGGTGAAGTTCCGGCGACTCAGCGAGGTATGGCGGTCGTACCAGGCCCGGGGCATCGAAAAGCGATGCCCCGCACCCAGAAGAAAAGGAAAGATCGAGAGATGCCACAGGGAACTGTGAAGTGGTTCAATGCGGAGAAGGGCTTCGGGTTCATCGCCCCTGAAGACGGTTCCGCGGATGTGTTTGTCCACTACACGGAGATCCAGGGTTCGGGCTTCCGCACCCTCGAAGAGAACCAGAAGGTCGAGTTCGAGATCGGCCATAGCCCTAAGGGCCCCCAGGCCACCGGAGTCCGCTCCGTCTAAACGAGAGCAGACCTGAACGGATACCCCCCGTGCAGACCCGCCCAAAGCGGGTTCAGCCGGGGGGTTTCCTCTTTTACTGCGGCAACCAGGCGTGCATGCCCGTCGACGCCCCGCGGCGCGCCGGTTGCCTCAAGACGCGGGCGGGCCCCCTGGCCTACTGTCGGTGGCGTGAGCCAGCTTTCCTTCTTTACAGCGGAGTCGGTGCCGCCTGCGGTCGCCGATCTTTCCGGTGTGCTGGCGGCGTCCGGGCAGATCGTCACCGTCGGTGCCACCGGTGAAAACGCCGTTGCGGGTGCTCGGCTGTCGGTGGTCGTGGACCAGCCCTGGCGGGCCTCGGCGCTGGCCGAGATGATCCGGGAGGCGGGCCTTGTCGCCGAGATCGGCCGTACCGACGAGGACACCCCGTTGGTACGCACCGCCGTGGACCCCTCGCTGAGCACGCTGGCCGCCGAATGGACGCGCGGGGCGGTCAAGACCGTGCCGCCGCGCTGGCTGCCCGGCCCGCGCGAGCTGCGGGCGTGGACGCTGGCGGCCGGAAACCCGGAGGGCGAGCATTACCTGCTGGCATTGGACCCGCACGCGCCGGACACGCATTCGCCGCTGGCGTCGGCGTTGATGCGCGTGGGGATCGCGCCCACCCTGATCGGCACCCGCGGCGGGCGCCCGGCGTTGCGGATCAGCGGACGCCGCAGGCTATCGCGCCTGGTAGAAAACGTGGGGGAACCGCCCGACGGCGCCGACGCGTCCGCCCGCTGGCCGCGCGTCTAGCCGGCGGATGGCGGCCGAAATTCCGCCGTTTTCGCGAAGGTCAGTTTGCGCAGGCCCGCCCAAGGGTGCGAAATTGTCAGGTGCCGCAGGGCGAAGGAACGGTCGCGTACCTGAATTTCACCGGAATTTTCGATGCCGACCTGTCATTCTTCCTGCAGGTGGTCTCGCAGGGGGGACCAATCACGGATGGAGCGTAAGGGCAGTTGGCTGACCCGAAACTAAAGGACACCAGTAGCGGCGGGAATGGCAGCCGCCGGCGACTCGTGATTGTCGAGTCGCCCACCAAGGCGCGCAAACTGGCCGGCTACCTGGGCTCCAGGTACATCGTCGAGTCCTCGCGCGGCCACATCCGCGACCTGCCCCGGGCCGCCGCCGACGTGCCGGCGAAGTTCAAGTCGGAGCCCTGGGCCCGCCTCGGGGTCAACGTCGACGCGGACTTCGAACCGCTGTACATCATCAGCCCCGAGAAGAAGAGCACGGTCACCGAACTCAAGGGCCTGCTCAAGGAGGTCGACGAGCTCTACCTGGCCACGGATGGTGACCGCGAGGGCGAAGCCATCGCCTGGCACCTGCTGGAAACCCTCAAGCCGAACATCCCGGTCAAGCGGATGGTGTTCCACGAGATCACCGAGCCTGCCATCCTCGAGGCCGCCGAAAACCCGCGCGACCTGGACATCGATCTGGTCGACGCGCAGGAAACCCGGCGCATCCTGGACCGGCTGTACGGCTACGAGGTCAGCCCCGTGCTGTGGAAGAAGGTCGCGCCCAAGCTGTCGGCGGGCCGGGTCCAGTCGGTGGCCACCCGGATCATCGTGCAGCGCGAACGCGACCGCATGGCGTTCCGGAGCGCCTCCTACTGGGACATCGTGGCCCAGCTGGACGCGAGCGTGTCCGACCCGCAGGCCTCGCCGCCCACCTTCACCGCCCGCCTGACCGGCGTCGACGGCCTGCGGGTGGCCTCCGGCCGCGACTTCGACTCGCTGGGTCAGCTGCGCAAAGCCGACGAGGTGACCGTTCTCGACGAGGCGAGCGCCACGCAGCTGGCCGCGGGCCTGCGCGGGGCGCAGCTGTCCGTCGCGTCGGTGGAGGAGAAGCCCTACACGCGGCGCCCCTACGCGCCGTTCATGACCTCGACGCTGCAGCAGGAGGCCGGCCGCAAGTTGCGGTTCTCCTCCGAGCGCACCATGAGCATCGCCCAGCGGCTCTACGAAAACGGCTACATCACCTATATGCGTACCGACTCCACCACGCTGTCGGAGTCCGCGATCAACGCCGCCCGCACGCAGGCCCGCCAGCTCTACGGCGCGGAATACGTGTCCCCGTCGCCGCGGCAGTACACGCGCAAGGTCAAGAACGCCCAGGAGGCGCACGAGGCGATCCGCCCCGCGGGCGAGACGTTCGCGACCCCGGACGCGGTGCGCCGCGAGCTCGATGGCGACGAATTCCGCATCTACGAGCTGATTTGGCAGCGCACGGTGGCCTCGCAGATGGCCGACGCCCGCGGCACCACGCTGAGCCTGCGGATCAACGGTCAGTCGGCGGGCCGCGACGTCACGTTCTCGGCCAGCGGTCGCACCATCACCTTCGCGGGTTTCCTGAAGGCCTACGTGGAGACGGTGGACGAATTGGCCGGCGGGGAGGCCGACGACGCCGAGAGCCGGCTGCCGCAGCTGACCAAGGGCCAGCGGCTGGACGCCATCGAACTCACCCCCGACGGCCACGCCACCAATCCCCCGGCGCGTTACACCGAGGCGTCACTGGTCAAGGCGCTCGAAGAGCTGGGCATCGGCCGCCCGTCGACGTACTCGTCGATCATCAAGACCATCCAGGACCGCGGCTACGTGCACAAGAAGGGCAGCGCCCTGGTGCCGTCCTGGGTGGCGTTCGCCGTAACCGGTTTGCTGGAACAGCATTTCGGCCGCCTGGTCGATTACGACTTCACCGCGGCGATGGAAGACGAGCTCGACGCGATCGCCTCGGGGCAGGAGCGACGCACCGACTGGCTCAACAACTTCTACTTCGGCGGCGAGCACGGGGTGGCCGACTCGGTGGCCCGCTCCGGCGGCCTGAAGAAGCTCGTCGGCGTCAACCTGGAAGGCATCGACGCCCGAGAAGTCAACTCCATCAGGCTATTTGATGACGAACAGGGCCGGCCGGTCTACGTCCGGGTGGGCAAGAACGGGCCTTACCTGGAACGCATGGTGACCGGTGATGACGGCGAGCCCAAGCCGCAGCGGGCCAACCTCAACGACTCGCTGACCCCCGACGAGCTCACGCTGGAGGTGGCCGAGCAGCTGTTCGCCACGCCGCAGGAGGGCCGCGTGCTGGGGGTGGACCCGGAAACCGGACACGAGATCGTCGCCAAGGACGGCCGGTACGGCCCTTACGTTTCCGAGGTCCTGCCGGAGCCGCCGCCCGACGACGACGGCAGCGCCGCGCCGGCCAAGAAGGGCAAGAAGCCGACCGGCCCCAAGCCCCGCACCGGTTCGCTGCTGCGCACGATGGACCTGCAGACGGTCACGCTCGAGGACGCGCTGCGGCTGCTGTCGCTGCCGCGCGTGGTCGGGGTGGACCCCGCCACCGGCGAGGAGATCACCGCGCAGAACGGCCGGTACGGCCCATACCTCAAGCGCGGCACCGATTCTCGCTCGCTGGCGACCGAGGAGCAGATGTTCGACATCACCCTCGAGGAAGCGCTGAAGATCTACGCCGAGCCCAAGCGCCGCGGCCGGCAGGGTGCCGCCGCGCCCCCGCTGCGTGAGCTGGGCGCCGATCCGGCGACGGGCAAGCCGATGGTGATCAAGGACGGCCGGTTCGGTCCGTACGTCACCGACGGTGAGACCAACGCCAGCCTGCGCAAGGGTGACGACGTCGCATCGATCACCGACGAGCGCGCCGCCGAACTGCTGGCCGATCGCCGGGCTCGTGGCCCGGCCAAGCGTCCGGCCAAGAAGACGACCCGCAAGGCGCCGGCCAAGAAGGCGCCGGCGAAGAAGGCCGCCAAGCGCAGCTGAGCCCGGCTCTCAGTAGCCCGGGCCGATGGCCTCGCCGGACATCTCCTCGGTCCGCGGCCGGGTGGGCGCGGGGTCGGTCGTTCCGGCCAGGTGCACCGGGCGTGCCAGCTGGGTGGGCGCGCGGCGGCCGCGCAGCTCGACCACCTCGCCGACGTCCCAGCACAGCGCCTCGGCGTCCAGCGCGCCGCTGACCGCGATCGCCGACGCGAGCACGTGGCCGGGCTCGAGCTTGGCCAGTTCAGTCAGCCGGGCGGCCTCGTTGACCGGGTCGCCGATCACCGTGTACTCGAAGCGGGCCTGCGCGCCGATGTGACCGGCGATGGCCCGCCCGGAGGACACCCCGATGCCGAACTCCGCCGAACCGATCACCGGCAGCAGCGCGTCGTGCAATTCCCGGGCCGCGGCCAGCGCTCCGCCGGGCGAGTCGGGGTGTTCGATCGGCGCGCCGAAGATGGCCAGCGCGGCGTCACCCTGGAACTTGTTGACGAAACCGCCATGCTTGCCAACGGTCTCCACCACCACCCGGAAGAACTCGTTGAGCAGGTGGACGACCTCGGCGGGTGGCCGGGTCGAGGCCAGCTGGGTGGAGCCGACCAGGTCGACGAACAGCACCGCGACGTCGCGCTCCTGGCCGCCCAGCTCGGTGCCGCGCTCCAGCGCCCGGCGGGCCACGTCCTCACCGACATAGCGGCCGAACAGGTCCCGCAGCCGCTGCCGCTCGGACAGGTCGCGCACCATGTCGTTGAACCCCGCCTGCAGCAGGCCGAGCTCGCTGGCGTCGTAGATCTGCATGTGCGCGTTGTAGTTTCCGCGCTGCACTTCGGAAAGCGCCCAGCGCAGCTGGCGCAGCGGGTCGGCGATCGACATGGCCACCAGCAGCGTGCTGACTCCGCCGATGCCCAGCGCCGCCACCGCCAGCAACAGGATGGGGGTGAACAGCTTCTCCGGTGTGGCGTGCAGCAGCGAGGTCTTGTCGGCCACCACCGCCAGCACGATCGCCAGCACCGGCACGGCGGTGGACAGCATCCACGTCAGGATCTGGCGCAGGATGACGCCGGGCGCCTTGACGTTTTCGGGCACCCCGCTGCGCAGGGCGGCCACCGCCACGGGCCGCAGCACCCGTTCGGACTGCAGGTAGCCGATGATCGAGGTGGCCGCGGCCCCCAGCCCGGTGGCCACCGCCACCACGGGTGCGGCGTACCGCGCCACCGACCAGCTGGCGATGATGAACACCACGCTGCCGATGGCCCAGGCCACGATGCTGATCAGGGTGCGGTAGAACGGCATTCGCAGCGCGCGGCTGCGGGCCAGTTCGGTGGCGGCGGGGTCGGCCTCGGCGAGCATGTTGTCGCGGCGCTGCCACCGGAACACGGGCAGCAGCAGCCGCAGCGTGACGGCCAAACCGGTGAGGAACACGACGACCAGCGCGGTGGCGAAGATCGCCACGTTCAGCACCGGCAGGTCCTGTAACTGGATGCGGTCCTCGGGCGGCAGCGCGTAGCGCAGGAAGCCGAGCACGAACAGGGCGCCGATGATGTCGGCCTGCAGCATGCTGAGCGAGAACAGCGGCCACGGCGTGCGCATCACCCAGCGGACGAATGCGCTGATCCGCCCCGGTAGTGCCGCCGCCGTAGTCACTTACCCACCGTATCGGGCGGCGGCGACGTCTCGGAAACTTAATAGCGATCTCGGCAGGTCGCCCGCGATGCCCAACCGGCGCCGAAGATAACGGAATGGTCGCGGTACGGTGGCCGTTCGGTATCTGTCGGCACCGCCACTACTGTTACCGGTGATGTCCGGGGTGTTTACGCGGCTGGTAGGCCAGGACGCGGTGACGGCCGAGCTGCTGGCCGCCGCCCGAGCCGCCCGTGGTGACGCCGACCACAGTGGGTCTGGCGCCGGGACTATGACACACGCGTGGCTGATCACCGGCCCGCCGGGCTCCGGGCGCTCGGTGGCGGCGCTGTGCTTCGCGGCCGCCCTGCAATGCACGTCGGCCTCTGACGACGGCGAGCCGGGCTGTGGGCGCTGCCACGCGTGCACGACGACCATGGCCGGCACCCACGCCGACGTGCGGCGGGTGATCCCCGAGGGCCTGTCCATCGGCGTCGACGAGATGCGCGCGATCGTGCAGATCGCGTCGCGGCGCCCGGCCACCGGGCACTGGCAAATCGTGGTGATCGAAGATGCCGACCGGCTGACCGAGGGCGCCGCCAACGCCCTGCTGAAGGTGGTCGAGGAACCGCCGCCGTCGACGGTGTTCCTGCTGTGCGCGCCGTCGGTGGATCCCGAGGACATCGCGATCACGTTGCGTTCCCGGTGCCGGCATGTGGCGCTGGTGACGCCCTCGGCCGAGGCGATCGCGCGGGTGCTGGTCGACAGCGACGGCCTGACCCCCGACACGGCGAACTGGGCGGCGTCGGTCAGCGGCGGGCACGTGGGCCGGGCGCGACGGCTGGCCACCGATCCCGAGGCCCGGGCGCGCCGGGAGCGGTCGTTGACGCTGGTGCGCGACGCCGCGACCCCGTCGCGGGCCTACGCCGCGGCCGAGGAGCTGGTGGCGGCGGCCGAGGCCGAGGCCGTTGTGCTGACCGCCGACCGCGCCGAGGCCGAGACCGAAGAGCTGCGCACGGCCCTGGGCGCGGGCGGCACCGGCAAGGGCACCGCGGGCGCCATGCGCGGCGCGGCCGGGGCGATGAAGGACCTTGAGCGACGCCAGAAGTCGCGTCAGACCCGGGCCTCGCGCGATGCGCTGGACCGCGCGCTGATCGACCTGGCGACCTACTTCCGCGACGCGCTGATGGCCTCCGCCCTGCAAGGGGGAGCCGCGGTGCGGGCCAACCACCCGGACATGGCCGAGCGGGTGGCCGCGCTGGCCGCCCACGCCCCGCCCGCGCGGCTGCTGCGCTGCATCGAAGCGGTGCTGGAGTGCCGCGAGGCGCTGGCGATCAACGTCAAGCCCAAGTTCGCCGTCGACGCCATGGTCGCCACCATCGGCCAGCAACTGCGCGACTAACCGCCTGGCTTGGGTCTGCCCGCCCGCCTGCCGTAGACTCGTGCCGCCCGGCGTGCGGGTATGCCGCCTTAGCTCAGTCGGTAGAGCGATTCACTCGTAATGAATAGGTCGGGGGTTCGATTCCCCCAGGCGGCTCCATCTTTTTCACCCGACGCGTTCACGCCGGCGCGACGAACCCCACCGGGCCCGACGCGAGGCACAACGCCAGCGCGGTCGTGTTGGCGCGCACCGTGATCGCGTCGCCGGCGCCCGGCAGCCGCGCGAAGACCCGGTTGAGCCCGGGATGCACGGGCACCTTGACCTCGGGACCCTGCGTCATCGACAACGTCATCGAGCCGTCGCTGTTGGCCAGGTAGTTCAGTTCGACCGTCCAGTCGGCGGGCAGCAGCGGGCCGTCGAGGGCCAGGCGCGCCGGGCGGTCCGGCTGGGCGAAGTAACCGCACTGGGGCATCGGCCCGGGCGCGATGGTCCGGACCCAGGTCACCCGCGCCTTGATCAGCCGCCCCGAGGGGTCGAACATGCGCAATTGTGTTGTGGCCGGCGCGAATTCGGGCCTGTCCCGCAGCAGGGCGAACAGGTGGCTGGCCAGATTCTCCGGCGCGGCCACCCGCTGCAACACGAACGGGTCGACCTCCTGATCCAGCAGCGGCGCGTCCGAGGCCGCCTGCGCCGCGGCCAGCGACGCCCGGGCGTTGCGCAGATAGGGCTGGGCCGGGTTGTCGCGCCAGCTGGTCAGGAACGTGGCCGTCGAGTACAGGCTGCTGGCCACGAACAGCACCGCCAAAACCGCGACCGCCGCGGCGCGTTTCGGTGAAGCGTCGAGCCAGCGCGGCCCGGCCTGCCGGTTGGGCGCGCACAACGCCACCGCGGCCAGCAGCGCCAGCACCACGACCAGATCGGGCAGGTAGCGCAGCGTCTGCGCCAGCTCGAGCGCGGTTTGCTTCGACGACCGCATCAAATAGATCGGCACCTGGCAGGCCACGGCGTAGCCGACGGCGATCGCCCACACCGGCCCGATGCGCTCCTTGCGCACCAGCGACACCGCCAGCGTCGCGGCCAGCACCAGCCACCCCAGCGCCATCACCGACGGCGGGGGCGTGGCCCAGGGCGAGGCGGGCGCCCAACGGTCCCAGTGCCACGGCCCGCCGGCCAGCCCCGGCACGATGCCGTGCGTGATCGACCGCGCCAGCAGCCGGCCCGTCATCGACAGGTCCGAACTCCACCGCTGCTGATTGACCACGGCCAGATAGAGCGCGATCCAGGCGGCGGTGAGCGCCAGCGCGGCGATCCACAATCGCAGGCCGGCCCGCCACACCGTCGCCACCGCCGATCCCACGCTGCGATCGCCGGTCACGTGGCCCAGCAGCGCGGCCACCGCGAACGCGACGAACGGGATCACCGCGGCCTTCTCGAAGAACAACAGCCCACCGAGGTAGACCAACACGCCGGTCACCGCGTAGCGCTGTTTGCCGGTGCGCACCAGCGCGACGGCGTCGGCGCTCACCCAGGCCAGCGCGGCCAGCATCGGCAACGAATTCAGCGCGGCCGCCCACCACGCGAAGCCGGGCACGGCCAACGGGATGAACAACGCGAACGTCAACGGGATCAGCAGCACCGGCCGCCAGCCCAAGATGATGTGCAGCGCGCGCAACAACGCCAGCGAGGCCAGCAGTTGCAGCACCAGCAGGCTGACCGCCGGCCAGGTCCAGTCCAGTGGCGCGAGCCGGATGATGGTGCCCGCGAGCAGAAATGCCCCGGGCATGACGTGCCCGTCGTGGTCGTCGAACAGGTACGAGGGCGCCAGCAGGTGGTGGGTGCCGGCCTTGCCGATGAGGATCAGGTCGTCCCAGTAGAAGTAGCCGCCGAAGGCCAGCACCGCGCGCACGGCCAGCTGCACCGCGATGAGCGCGACCGCCACGACCGCTATGTATGGTGGGCCGGTGCGTGCACTGGTTACCGGGGCAGCCGGATTCATCGGCTCGACGCTAGTCGACCGTCTGTTAGCCGACGGTCATGCGGTGGTGGGGCTGGACAACTTCGCCTCGGGCCGCGCGACCAACCTCGAGCATCTGGCCGACAACCCGGCCCACGTCTTCGTCGAGGCCGACATCGTGACCGCCGACCTGCAGGCAATCCTCGACGAGCACCGCCCGGAGGTGGTGTTCCACCTGGCGGCCCAGATCGACGTGCGGCACTCGGTGGCCGACCCGCAGTTCGACGCGTCGGTCAACGTGATCGGCACCGTGCGCCTGGCCGAGGCCGCTCGCCGGGCGCAGGTGCGCAAGATCGTGCACACCTCCTCGGGCGGGTCCATCTACGGCATCCCGCCGCGCTACCCGACTCCCGAGAGCGTGCCGACCGACCCGGCGTCGCCGTATGCCGCGGGCAAGGTGGCGGGCGAGATCTACCTGAACACCTTCCGGCACCTGTACGGCCTGGACTGCTCGCACATCGCGCCGGCCAATGTCTATGGGCCGCGCCAGGATCCGCACGGTGAGGCCGGGGTGGTGGCGATCTTCGCCCAGGCGCTGCTATCGGGCAAGCCCACCAAGGTTTTCGGCGACGGCGGCAACACCCGCGACTACGTCTTCGTCGACGACGTCGTGGACGCCTTCGTCAAGGCCTCCGGTGACGCCGGCGGCGGGCAGCGCTTCAACGTCGGCACCGGCATCGAAACCTCAGACCGCCAACTGCATTCGGCGGTGGCGGCCGCCGTCGGGGCGCCCGACGACCCGGAGTTCGCGCCACCGCGGCTGGGTGACCTCAAGCGGTCCTGCCTCGACATCGCTTCTGCCGCAGAGGTTTTGGGGTGGAAGCCGAAGGTCGAGCTGTCCGACGGGGTGGCCCGCACGGTGGAGTACTTCCGCCGGGCGCAGGCCCGCTAGGTCGTTTCGGGAGCCTGCGCGGATTCCAGAGCCACCGCACGGGCCAGCCGCGCGTAGCGCAGCTCCAAGTCCTTGAACCGCATGTACGTGCTGAGCGTGGTGAAGCAGAACGCCATGATCAGCGCGTAGAGCATCAGGTCGGTGCCGCGGCGCACCCCGAACCACTGGGCCACCACCGTGGTGTCGTCGGGGCGCAGCACCGCATAGATGCCGCCCAGCACGAACACCACGTAGCCGACCTTCACCCAGGCCTTTGACCGCGAATTGCGCCGCGAGCGCAGCAGATAGACCAGCAGCGCGACGATCGACCCGATCAGCAGCACCTGAATCCAGTTCATGGAGTCCTCCCTCGCAGGAATCCGTCGAAAATGATGTTGACACCGTTGAGCAGGGGCTGCCCCTTGGACCTCGAGTACTCGGTGTAGAGCACCTCGATCGGCTCTTCGGCGACGCGCCAATGGTTTTCGTCGATCAGCATGACGAATTCGTTGGCGTGGCTCATGCCGCTCATGGTGATGTCCAGCCCGTCGGCGACCTTCTTGTTGAACACCCGCAGCCCGTTGTTGGTGTCGGTCAGGCCAAGTCGGCGGCCGCGCCGGCTCAGCCGCGCGGCGGTCTGCAGCACGATCCGTTTCACCAGCGGCGGCCGGGCCCCCCGCTGCGTGCCGAACCGGGTGCCGATCACGACGTCGACGTCCCCGGCGCGCAACCGGTCGACCATGGTCGCCAGGTCCTTGACGCGGTGCTGGCCGTCGGCATCGAACGTGGCGAAGATCTGGGCGCCCGGCTGCCTGCGGGCGTACTCCACGCCGGTCTGGATGGCCGCGCCCTGCCCGAGGTTGATCGGGTGGCGCACCAGGTGAGCCCCGGCCCGCCGGGCGATCTCACCGGTGTCGTCGGCGCTGCCGTCGTCCACGCAGACGACGTTGTCGAATACCGAGCGCACATCGGCCACCACCTCGCCGATGACAGCTGCTTCGTTGAAGGCGGGAATGACGACCCAGACGACCGAATAATGCGTTTCAGTACCCATCTAAGCCCACAAGGTACACGCTGGTGCAGGCCGAATCAGCCGGTAGAGCGCGCGGCGCGCGACAGCGCCACCAGATGGACGCCGATGCCCACCACCGGGCCGCACAGCAACCCGACCACCGTCCGGGTCTGCAGGGACAACGGCAGCAACAGCAGCAGCCCCGAGGCGACCGTGGCGCTCACCCAGCCCAGCGAGTAGGCCCGGTGCAGCGCGGCGGCCACCGCCGCAGCCCCGGTCAGCGTCAGCATGGCGATCGCCACCGCCGCCGCGGTCAGCCACGCCAGCAGCGCGCTGCTGGCGTGGTACTGCGACCCGAAGGCCACCCGCAACAACCAGGGGCCCAGCACGCCCGCGGCCGCCACGCCGACCGCGCCGATCGCCCCGACGATCGCGGCCGGGGCGAGCAGCGCGCGAATCCGATCGCTGCGCTCGTCGACGAAATGCGCAATCAGGTTGCCCTGCATGGCCGTCAGCGGAACCAGCAGCGGCGCGCGGGTCAGCGTGACGGCCAGGATGATCACCCCGCCCTGCGCGCCGAGCTCGGCGCTGGTCAGCTTCAGCAGCACCGGAAATCCCATCACCAGGATGGCGCTGGCGCCGGCCGCGGTGATCGAATGTGCCGCGCCCCGTAGGAAGGTCGCCGTCCCGCCCGGGGTGAGCAGCCGGGCGGTGGCCCTGGTGGCCGGCGAGGCCACCAGCAAGATCAGCCAGGCGACCGCCCCCGCCACCGTCGCCCACAGGAAGCCGACCAACCGCCACCCGAGCGCCACGGTGGCCGCGGCCACCGCCACCCGGATGACGGCGTCGGTCACCATCAGCGCGCCGTAGCGGGTCCACTGGTTGGTGCCGGCCAGCATGCCCAGCAGGGTGGCGTGCACGCAGAATCCGGCCAGGCCGACCGACAGCAGCGCCACCGACAGCAGCCGCGCCTCGACGAACACCCGCCCGCTCCACAACGGCGAACTGCCGGCGATCACGACGGCCGCGGCCACGCCCACCAGCATGGCGACCCGCATCGGGTGGGTGCGCGGTTCGCCGGGCACCGGCAGCGCGGCCAGGTCGCTGACATAGGGGGTGGAGCGGACCTCGCGGGTGGTCTCCTGCAGCAGGCCATTGGCGGCGCCGGTGACCAGCCCGAACGCCCCCCAGAACACCCCGAATATCGAAAAGCCGCTCGGCGCCAGGTCACGAGCGGCCAGGTAGATCACCGCGTAACCGCACAGCGCGGTCACGGCGGTGGCGGTGCCGACCCTGGCCATGCTGCCGCGCGCCACCGGCCCCTGCGAGGCGCTGATCTCGGTCATCGGGGCGGCGGCGCTTTCGGCCGACTGCCCCGATGTTTCGCCACAATTTGAAAATTCTATGCGGCCCGCAGCGGACGCCGGCCGCGACGATCCGGTTGGCTAGTGTGGGCGGCGGCCGGAAAGGATCCATGTCCGCTTTGCGCACCTTCGGGGTCTCGCTGTTGGTCACCGCGGCGGCACTCGGCCTCGGATACGCCTACGGCGGCTTCAAGGGTCTTTACCTGCTGCTGGTGCTGGCCGCCCTCGAGGTGTCGTTGTCGTTCGACAACGCGATCATCAACGCCTCGATCCTGAAGCGGATGAGCCGCTTCTGGCAGCGGATGTTCCTGACCATCGGGATCCTCGTCGCCGTGTTCGGCATGCGGCTGCTCTTCCCGCTGCTCATCGTGTGGGCGACCGCGGGCCTGGACCCGGTGCGGGCGATGTCGTTGGCGCTGCATCCACCGCCGCACGGCGCGCTGGAGTTCGCGGACGGGTCGCCCAGCTACGAAAAGCTCGTCATCGCGGCGCACCCGCAGATCGCGGCGTTCGGCGGAATCTTCCTGTTGATGCTGTTCCTGGACTTCCTGTTTTATGACCGAGACATCAAGTGGCTCAAATGGATTGAGATCCCGTTCGCACGCATCGGCCGGCTGGGGCAGGTGTCGCTGGTGGTCACCGGACTGGCGCTGGTCACGGTGGGCACGCGGCTGACGCACTCGGGGGACGAGGCGGCGACGGTGCTGACCGCCGGGCTGCTGGGCATGGTGACCTACCTGGTGGTGAACGGATTGAGCCGAGCCTTTCGGCCGTCCGACCCCGAAGCCGGCGCCGCCCCCAAACCCGCGACCGGCTGGGCCGGCCTCACGCTGTTCCTCTACCTGGAAGTCCTCGACGCCGCCTTCTCATTCGACGGTGTCACCGGCGCGTTCGCCATCACCTCGGACCCCGTCGTCATCGCGCTCGGGCTGGGCCTGGTGGGCTCGATGTTCGTCCGGTCGATCACCATCTACCTGGTTCGTCAGGAAGCGCTGGGCCGGTACGTGTACCTGGAACACGGCGCGCACTGGGCGATCGGGGCGCTGGCGGTGATCATGCTGGCCTCGATCGAGCCGCGGTTCGAGATCCCCGAGGCGATCACCGGCTCGGTCGGGGTGGTCTTCATCGCGGCCGCCCTGGGCTGGAGCATCCAGCGCAATCGGCGCGTCGCCCGCGCCGAGCGTGATCAGTGCGCGCCTCCGCGCGTCAGTGCCCCTGGGCCTTGAACCGCTCGATCGAGCGCTGAATCTCCGCCTCGGCGTCCTCGCGGCCGACCCAGTCCGCGGCCTTGACGAACTTGCCCGGCTCCAGGTCCTTATAGTGCACGAAGAAGTGCTTGATCACGTCCAGCTCGAACTCGGGAACGTCGCCGATGTCCTGGATGTGGTCCCAGCGGTGGTCGCCGGCCGGCACGCACAAAACCTTGTCGTCGCCGCCCTTTTCGTCGGTCATCCGGAACATCCCCACCGGGCGAGCCTCCACGATCACGCCGGGAAACACCGACTGCGGCAGCAGCACCATCGCGTCCAACGGGTCGCCGTCCTCGCCGAGGGTGTCCTCGATGAAGCCGTAGTCGGTCGGGTAGGCCATCGCGGTGTAGAGGTAGCGGTCCAGACGTAGCCGACCGGTCTCGTGGTCGACCTCGTACTTGTTCCGCTGGCCTTTTTGAATCTCGATGGTCACGTCGAATTCCACCGCGTCGGCTCCTTGTCTGATTAGGCAGGCCAATTTTGCTCTGCTACACCCTAGTCGAGCGCATCGGCGCCGATTCGGCAGAATGGGTCGCAGACAGTCAGGAGAGTCATGGCCCGTACTCGCTGGCAAAAATCCACCCCAGTGTTCATCGGGTTGGGCGTGCTGGCGTTTGTCGTCGCCGTCGTGGTGGCGGCAGCGTTTTTCACCACGGCCGGGCACGGCGCCAACAGCGCGCATACCCCGATCCCGCCGCCGCACGCGCCGACGGTGAAGCCGGGCATGGTCCCGGTGAGCGACACCGCCGAGCTACCCAGCGGACCCGGTGTGGCCGCCATGCTGGCGCCGGTGGCGGGCGACCCCAACCTGGGCCGCCTCGGCGGCCGGGTCACCGACGCCATCACCGGGAAAGAGCTGTGGCAGGTGGCCGACGACCTGCCGCTGGTGCCCGCGTCCACCAATAAGGTGCTCACGGCGGCCGCGGCGTTGCTGACGCTGGACCGCCAGGCGCGGATCAGCACCCGGGTGGTGGCGGGCAGCCAGAACGCCCAGGGCCCCGTCGTGCTGGTTGGGGCGGGCGATCCGGCGTTGTCGGCGGCGCCGCCCGACGTGCCCACCTGGTACCGGGGATCGGCGCGGATCAGCGACCTCGTCGAGCAGATCCGGCGCAGCGGCGTGACGCCGACCGCGGTGCAGGTGGACACCTCGGCGTTCAGCGGGCCGACGATGGCGCAGGGTTGGGACCTCGCCGACGTCGACAACGGCGACATCGCGCCGATCGAGTCGGTGATGATCGACGCCGGACGCATCCAGCCGAGCACGGTCAACTCGCGGCGGTCCCGCACCC
>NZ_LZMG01000272.1:0-14787 GCF_001673615.1 Mycobacterium sp. 1245499.0 | reverse complement strand
TCTGGGCGTGCACCTCGAAGCGGCCCGCCATCGCCCGCATCTCGTGCGGGTCGGTCATAAAACGTGTTGCCATGTCGACTGTCTCCTATCTTGAAGCTTCAGTTCGCCGAAGTCTTAACAGTTGTATTTGATGCAGTGGTGGCCGAGTTGTAAACAGGTTACGGCCTGCCGGTTAATTGCTCGCCTCAATTGGGTGACATGTACCCCCTTCTTCCCATATCACCGGACCTTCTAGACGACGACCTGCTTGGGCATGACGATCGGCTTGAAGCCGTACCGCGGGCCGGACCCGTACGCGCCGGCACCCTTTGCCGCCGCTGCCATTCCGGGCATGCCGGGCATCGCGCTGACCGGCTCGGCCGCCTCGGACGCGACGGTCCAACCCGAGCCCTCGAGCGGGGCGGTCGCCGAAACCAGTTGCGTCGCCGGGGCAGCCGCAGACCAACCGGGCGGCACCGACAGGCGGCCGACCATGGAGGCCTCCCCGACGGCCGCCGATGTCGCGGCGCCCAAGCCACCCACCGGCCTCACCGAGTTGACGATGGTGCCCTCGGTGATGCCCGCAACACCGTCGGGCGCCACGTCGCCGACGGCGATGGCCGGCACGGTACCCAGGGTGTGGCCCAGCGACACCGCCGTCGGGATGGTGATCATCGTGAACCAGGCCGCGGTGTTGACCGCGCCGTTGATGGCGTTGAGGACAGAAGGTGTGCCGAGGAAGTTGTCGATCGAACCCAGGAGCCCGTCGGTTGTGAACGGCAGTGTCGGCGCCGCCAGGGTCGCCGCACTGGAGATGGGAGCATCCAACGCCTGGACCGTGCCGCCCGCCGCGTCACCCGCGAGGGCGGCGTTGTCCACGGTTGCGGCGGCCGCCGGGTCGGTGGTCGAGGTCAGCGGCGTCACCGGCGTGAGCACCCCGGCCGCGGCCGATGCCGCCTGATACGCGGCCATGGCGGCGGCGTCCTGGGCCCAGTACTCGGCGTACAGGGTGTCGAGCGCCACGATCGCGGGCGTGTTCTGGCCCAGCACATTGGAGGCGACGAGCGCCGCCTGGGTGGCCCTGTTGGTGGCGATCACCGGCGGCGGCACCACAGCCGCGAACACCGCCTCGAACGCCGCCGCGGACGCCGTGGCCTGGGCACTCGCCTGCTCGAGCGTCGACGCCGTCTCGGTCAGGTAGGTGACGATGGGCTGGGCCGCCGCCGCGGCCGCCGCCGAGCCCCCACCCGTCCACTGCTCGCTGGTGAGCAGCGAAATGATCGACTCCCACTGGGTCGCCGTGGTGCTGATCTCGGCGGCCAGGTTGGCGTAGGCCGTCGCGGCGGCCATCAAAGGCGCGGCGCCCGCACCGGAGTAGATGAGCGAGGAGGTGATCTCCGGGGGTATTGCCGCAAAACTTAGAACCATTTTTGTCCCGCTCCTTATTTTGTCTGTTCGAATGCGACGTCTGGGGGTGACCGCTGCTTAGACGGCCGTCGGCTTCGGCATGACGATCGGCTTCACGCCGTAACGCGGCGCACCGAAGCCGGCGCTGCTGCGCGCCGCCGAGGCCATTCCCGGCATGCCGGGGATGACCGTGCCCGCGCCCGCCTGCGGCGCGGCGGCGGTCCAGCCCGCCGTTTGGATCGCGCTGACCGGCGTGGCCACCGGTGCCGACGCGCCGGCCCAGCTCGGCGGCACCGCGAGGTTGCTGACCATGGTCGCCGAGCCCATCGAGGCCACCGGCATCGCGCTCATGCCGCCCGCGCCGCCTGCCGCGACGGTGGTGGCGCCGAGCCCCGGCGAGGCGGCAACATCCGAGGCCAGTCCGGCGCCCGCGGCGTCGGCGGATGTGTCGAGCAGACCACCACCGGCGAGCCCGATCAGGTTGGACGCGGCCGAGGCCCAGTTGCCAGCACCGATGTTCAAGATGTTGGCGCCGTTACTCGACAGGCCGAAGATCCCGCCGAGCATGTTCGGGTTGGTGCCGTTTCCGGTGCTACCGAGCAGCCAGGAAAGGAAGTCGAGGGGGGTGTTCGACGGAGTGGCCGCGGCGGCGCTGACGGGGGCGTCCAGAGCTTGCATCGTGGCCTGGCTCGCGTTGACGGCCTCGGTGTCGCCGTAGGCATTGGAGCTGATGCCCAGCGTTTGCGAGTACTGCTCCAGCAGCGCCTGCGCCTCGGCGGCGACGGTCTGGTACTGGGTGCCGTACGCCGAGAAGATTGCTGCCTGCTGGGCCGAGACCGGATCGGCCGCCGCGGGAGCAAGCACGGTGGTCGCCGACGCCGCGCCCGCGTTCTGCGCTGCCAGGTTGGTGTTGATCCCGCTGAGCAGCTGCTGCGCGGCTAACATCTCTTCGGTTTGTGTCGTCAGAAATGACATCCGTTGCTCCTAGTGTTGGAACGGACCGACCCCCTACGGCGAGCCGGCCTGTGTGTTTACGCCACGTCCCCTGTGCGTTGGGGAAAGGCTAGCTATCCACCGACCCCACGTTCCCGCCGAAAAGGCACACGTGACAGCCGTTTACGGCTTCTTAACGCCGAGTGTCGTAGTTTTAACAAGCTTCTGTCGGGCGATACCGGGACGTCATCTGAGCTCGGGCGGCGCAACAGGAAACCGCGCGCGGCGCGCGGATCCTAGCGGACGGCCGTCCGAGCCGCACGTTAGACATGTGGCAAATGGCGGTCCGGCGGCAGCGCCGACGGGTCGCTGGCGTGTATCGGCGCCCCGGCGGCTCGACGTTCGGCCGCAGACGTGCCAAATCCCCAAGCGCCCGTTGACGTTCGACCGTGGCCGGAATTCCGGGCGAGTCCAATCGACCCGAATTGCGGTTCTGGCCGCGCCAGCGCGCGGCGGTGTCACGCAAACTGGCCAGAGCTTGCGCTGGGTGCCCGAATTGCGTGCCGCCGGGCCCGCTGTGACGCACACGACGCCATGGCCGTCGCGCGGACCGCGGACCTTTGCTCCCGGCGGTTAGGTGGTGTGGCTCCCGGTGTCAGGTAGCAAACCCGCGAGCGGCGAGGCGGAGTGAGAGACCAGGCTCCGGAAATTCCGGGCAGTGGGTGGTCGCCAACAGCGGCAGCGGCAGCACGACGACGGTGCCGCCGCCGCTGTTGGTGGCCCCTACAATTTGCTGCGGTTTTGCGGGCAGTACGCCGCGACCGCCGCTCCGACGATGATGTTGGCGCCGCCGTTGCTCAACCCGAGCGACTTCTTCACATCGCCGATGGTCTGAGCCGCGGTGTCCCCGCCATCGAAGTCCGTGCACACGGCATGCCCGACATTGATCATCGATTGGTCGGCGCCATCCGCCCAGCTGAGTCCGCGCAAATGCAGCGTCTGCAGGTACTGGTCATCCGCGGGGTCGGCACTCGCGATCGGCGCGGCGACCATGCCGACGACGCCGGCGGCCGCGATAGCGACCGGCGCGGCCCACCGTGCCGTGATTTTCACTCGTCGACTCCTCCGGGCCAATTCGTGCGTGCAGGAATCGAATCCTAATTGCGTCCGGCAAATCTGTCTCGACGAGTTAACCAGGCGTTTCTCCTCGCCCGGATATCGGCGAAGGCTTGTAAGTTGGTCGCCACCGCCAAACAAGGCAGCAAAACCCGCCCGTTGCGAAGGAGCCAGCGCCGTAGTGACCGACGATCCGCGGGGTGACGCCGTCTCCCGCCAATACGATCGGTGGGAGTATCCGCCCCCGGTGGCCGACCTCGCGGCGTGGTGCGAAAGCCACTGGGATTGGTTCGATCCGTTCTGGGCTCACCGGGTGTTGTGGCCGGACCGCGACTACAAGCCGGACCTCGACATCCTGATCGCGGGTTGCGGCACCTTCCAGGCCGCCCTGTTCGCTTTCAAAAATCCCGGCGCGACGGTGGTCGGGATCGACGTCAGCCAGAATGCGCTGAACCAGCACAACCGGCTCAAGGACAAGCACGGGCTGCAGAACTTGGAGCTGCACCTGCTGCCGATCGAAGAGGTGTCGGCGCTCGGGCGCGACTTCGACCTGATCGTTTCCAGCGGAGTCCTGCACCACATGGCCGACCCGCTGGCCGGGCTCACTGCGCTGGGCGCGTGCCTGCGCCGCGACGGGGCGCTTGCGGTCATGCTGTACGCCAAGTACGGCCGGATCGGCGTCGAAATGCTCGAATCGGTGTTTCGCGACCTCAAGCTGGCGCAGGACGACGCGTCGGTCCAACTGGTCAAAGAGGCCATCGCGATGTTGCCGGCCGACCACCCGGTGCGCGGCTATCTCAAGGCGGCCCACGACCTGGTCTCCGACGGCGCCCTGGTCGATACCTTCCTGCATCCCCGGGCGCGCAGCTACACCGTTGCGGAATGCCTCGACCTGGTCGCCGCCGCCGGACTCGCGTTCCAGTCATGGTTTCACAAGTCGCCGTACTACTCGCACGAGATGCTCACGCCGGCAAGCGGATTCCAATCTGCGCTTGGCCAATTGCCCGAGGCCGAACTGTGGTCCGTGATGGAGCGCCTGCAGCCGGCGAACGCCACCCATTTCTTTCTGGCCTGCCTCCCCGAGCGCCCCACGGAGCAGTACACGATCGATTTCGCGTCACCGGCCTCATTCGATTACGTACCGCTGCTGCGCACGGCGTGCCTGTTGTCCGGCGACGAAATCCATTGGCCGGGCGGCAAGCAAAAGCTCAACCCGGCCCAGTTGCCCTTCGTGCAACACGTCGACGGCCGCCGTACTATCGCCGAGATCATCGAATCCGTGGGACGCGCGGGTGCCGTCCCCGATGAGCACCGGGCTCTGCTGCGAGATTTCGGCCACAAGCTGTTCCACGGGTTATGGCGGTTGGACTTTCTGGCCATGGCGCTGAACGCCGACCCGGCCGGATAGCCGGTCCCCGGTCGGCTACATTCGCGACGGGCCCCCATAGCCCAATTGGCAGAGGCAGCGGACTTAAAATCCGCCCAGTGTCGGTTCGAGTCCGACTGGGGGCACTAAAAATTGGCTGGACGTCGCTGTCCATTACCCAGAGCAGTCGGCCCGCCCCCGAGCGGGTCACGGGCCGCTGCTTCGTCGGAGAGTAGGCCTGGGACGGGTGATCAGGCTGTCGCCGCCACCTTCTTGCCGAAGATGCGCTCCAGCGCCGCGGTGTCGCCGTATGCCTGCACCCGTACGGTGCGACCGTCGCGCACCGTGAATACCGTTGCAGCGTCAGTGGTTTCGCCGGCCACGGTGGTTTGGCCGAGCATGATTACCAAGTCGCCGTCCGCGAGCATGCGCTCGCTCGTGACAGAAGCTTGCTTCTCACTCATCTTGGCCAGCAGCTCTGCTATTTCCTGCTTGCCGTGGTAGGTGCCGCTGATGGCGCTGTCGCCCGGTTGGATCCACTCGACGTTGTCATCGAACAGGCTCATCACCGTGTCGCCGTCACCAGCGTTGAAGGCTTCGTAGCCCTTCTTGATCAGCTTCATGTTCTGTTCGTGCTCTGACATTCCGTTGCCTTTCGTGATAGTCCGATGTTTCGGCCGTGACCGACATGGCCGGTCCAGCGTCCGACTGAAACGCGCTAGAGCGCGCATCGCCTGGTCAGAGGTGCTCCATCATGCGAGACATCCGTCCATCCTCGAAATAGCTGCTGTAACGCCGCGGATAGACAGGCCGCGGCTCGGGCAGTCTGAAGTGGATATGGCCGATGGCTGATATGAAAGCTGCACGAGACCAGTGACGATGAATCATTGCCGGCGACACCGCTGCGGCGGCCACTGCGGTGTTGAACAAGACCTCCGATTCGCTGATCACAACCGGTGACGCGGCGTTTCGGGCGGCGTCGGTGGTCGCTTGACCGGTATCCGGGCGGTCGATCGGCATGCCCGTCGCGGCCGGAGCTGGCTCGACATCGAGCGCCGACCGACCGGCTGGGGAGTGCGACTTGGGTAGTAGGTGCAACATGGCGGATGCCTTCTGGTGATTGCTGGCTCCGACTGGGAGTCACAGGGATCGAACACTTCAAGGGAAGCATCATGAGGTGGGCAAACACCTCATCTATATGGATGACATTTCGATCTGAACGGGATCCGACTATCCTTTGCTGAAGCCTGCGGGAGGTATACAGCGAGGAAGGCGAATCGATGCGGATACCAACCGGTGAATCGAAGCCCCGGCCGTGGTTACTGTCGAGGATTTCTCCCGCCTGATAGCTGGCATCTACGCTGCGGCGGTCACTCCTGATCGCTGGGAGGCGGCCTTGGGTTCGATTCGCCGCGCGCTGGACGGGACAGCCAGCGGGTTGTTTTTGGCAGACAGTACGGTCTGGTCCGTTCTCGATTCGACCCTTCCCGCGGCCGCCGCCAAGAGCTACGTGGAGTACTACCACCGCTTCGATCACGTGCTTGCCGCCGTCGGGCGAGGCCCGGTCGCCGCGGTACGGACGGGGACGGAGTTGATGCCGCTCGTGTCGAAGTCGGAGTTCTACGAAGAGTGGTTGCATCCCCTCGAACTTGGCGACGGGATGTTCGTCCGGCTGACGGGTGGGCCCACACCGACGTGTTTCATCGTCGGGGCACCGAGACGCACCGAGTCGTTCGACACGTTTGACCGTGTGAAGTTGATGAGGGGCCTGGTTCCACACCTGCAACAGGCCGTGCGCACACAAAACAAGCTTGCCGCTCTTAGCCACACCACTGCGGAGCTGGCGGACGCACTGGAGGTTGTCCGGCACGGAATCGTCGTCGTCGTCTCCCGCGAACACTTAGTTAAAGAAATGAATTCGGCTGCGGAACGGATTTTCCGCGCCGGAGATGGGTTTTGCATGCGGTCGGGATGCATCGCTGCGACGAGCGCGCACACTGAACGAGAGCTGCATCGCGCCATAGACGACGCGCTTCGAGGCGGATGCTCCACCATTCGGGCGGAGCGGTCGCTCATCTCTATTCGCCCCTCCGGTAAGCGGCCGTATGTCGTCCATGTGCTGCCATCCCACTGCCGTGATGCCGATGGGCCACTGAGGAAGCCAAAGGCCTTGGTTCTCATCATCGACCCCGAGGACGAGCCTGAACCCCCTGCGGTGTTGTTGCGGCGGCTCTACCGCCTCACCGATGCCGAGGCAGACGTTGCCTTGCGCATCGCGCATGGCGCGGGCTTGAAGGAAATTTCACAGGAGCTGTCGGTCTCAGTGACGACGGTTCGCACTCATCTGCAACATGTCTTCGACAAAACCGACACGCACCGCCAAGCTCAGCTGGTCCGCCTTCTACTCGTGCTACGTCCGTAGTCACGCGGGCCCGCTGTGCACCCGACCGTATTTGGCCGCCAACAAGGACGTTTGACTCACGCCCTGTCCCCTCAGGTCCGCCGATCGCGGACCAAGGTTTTGGGCCTGCCGCCGACGACGCCGCAAACCGCCACTCATACACTGACCCAGCATGGGCATGCTGTTCGGCCTCGCGCCGTGGATCGTGTATTGGGTACTCGTCGGTAACGTCCCGTTCGCGGCGGCCGTGCTGGTCGCGCTGGCGATCGCCGCTGTCAGCCTGGGCGCCGGCGGCGTGGCCGGGCGGAAGTGGCAGTTCTTTGACTTCGCTTCCGTCGCAGTGCTTTTGGTCCTCGCCGCGCTGACCTTCGCGCTCAGTGAGTCGTTCCTGCAGCGGTGGATACTGCCGCTGAGCAATGCCGGGATCTTCCTGGTGACGCTGACCGGGGTGCTGGTCGGCAAGCCGTTCGTGGCCGAGTTCGCCGCCGCCGAACAGGCCCCCGACATCATCAAAACCGAGCTGTTCGGCCGGATCGTCAAGATCCTCAGCTGGCTCTGGGTGGCGACGTTCGCCGCGATGACGGTGTCCTCGGCGCTCCCGTCGATCCTGGCAGGCCCCGCGGGCCCGGCCGGCACCACCGCCGCCCTGATGCTGGACACGAAGACCCCGCTGTTCTTCCTGTGCTACTGGATCATTCCCTTCGGGCTGCTGGGGCTCACGGCGGTGGCGTCGCGACTGCTGCCCGACCGGATGCTGGTCGGGATCGACGACGTCGCACGGGAAACCTCGTTCGTCGCCTATGACGAAGCCACCATCGACGAGCTCTACTTCCTCGCCCAGGAGCACGCCAACCGCGAGGTGGGCCCGGGCAAGGAGGCCTACGCCGTCAAGGTCGGCGGGATGGGCACCCCGTTGACCGGAGACGAGTCCCGCAAGTCGTGGCCCTCGACCTACAAGGTGCGCGACAAGCGGCACTGAACGCCCACCGCGGTTGGGCTACGTTGGTTCTCGGCGGAGCGGCCCGAACCGCGGCACGCGCTCCGCATCCGGCCAAGGGCACCCCATGACGGGTTCTCCGCCGGAGCGGAGAAAGGGAGTCGCGATGAACGCACCCAGCGCGGACGCCATGCGCGCGGAAACCATCACCATCACCGGCCACGGCGGCGACGAGATCGAGGCCTACCAGGCGGTGCCGCTCGCGCAGGGATCGCGGGGTGGCGTCGTGTGGATCCACCACATGCCCGGATACGACCGCGAAACCAAGGAGTTCGTCCGCCGGCTCGCCGTCAGCGGCTACAACGCCGTCGCGCCCAACCTCTACTCGCGGGAGGCCCCGGGTGCCGCGCCCGACGACGCGGCCGCCGCGGCGCGGGCCGCGGGCGGGGTGCCCGACGAACGATTGGTCGGCGACGTCGCGGGCGCGGTGGAGCACCTGCGATCGCTGCCGGGCGCCAACGACAAGTTCGGCGTCATCGGGCACTGTTCGGGCGGACGGCACGCCTACCTGGCCGCCTGCTCACTGCCGTTCGATGCGGCGGTGGACTGCTACGGCGCGTTCATCGTCGAGGACCCGCCCGAGGGCATGCCCAAGGCCATGAAGCCGATCCTTGACCTGGCCGGCAACCTCAGCTGTCCGCTGCTGGGCCTGTTCGGCCTCGACGACCGGTTCCCGGCGCCCGCCGCCGTCGCCACCCTGGACGCCGAACTCACCCAGCTCGGCAAGCCGCACGAGTTCCACTCTTATGAGGGTGCGGGCCATTCGTTCTTCTCCGTCGACCGTCCGGCGTACCGGCCGGAGGCCGCGCTGGACGGCTGGCGGCGCATCGATGAGTTCTTCGCCACCTACCTGGAAGGCTAGGCGTCTGCCATGTGCACCTATCTCACCGAACACGTCGAGATCGACGGCAGCGGCAAGGGCGCAACGGGATGGTTCGGGGCCAGCCGCGCCACGGTATACGTCGACCATCCCGTCCACGCGCCTTACGGCCACACTGTCAACATCGACGTGATCAACCCGAAGCTCGGCCCGTCGGCGCGGGTGGCCCTGGAATTGACCGAGGAGAGCGCGCTGGCGCTGGCCGACGCCATCCACAAAGCGATCGGCCACGCACCGGCCGGGCTGGCCTCCAAGGACCAGTAGGTCAGCGATGAGCGCCGGACGCGACTACCCCGACATGGCTGCCGCCCGCGGCCGGATCGAACCCGCCCCGCGGCGCGTTCGCGGTTACCTCGGCGATGCGCTGGTCTTCGACACCACCGGCGCCCGGTACGTGTGGGAGGTCCCTTACTACCCGCAGTACTACATCCCGCTCGCCGACGTCCGCACCGAGTTCCTGCGCGACGAAAACCACGCCCAGAAGGTGCAATTCGGCCCGTCCCGGCTGTACTCACTGGTGGGCGCCGGCCAGACGCACAAGTCCGCCGCGCGGGTGTTCGACGCCGACGGCGGCGGCGCGTTGGCCGGTACCGTTCGCTTCGAATGGAATCCGTTGCGCTGGTTCGAAGAAGACGAGCCGATCTACGGTCACCCGCGCAACCCGTACGCACGCGTCGACGCCTTACGCTCGCACCGCCACGTGCGGTTCGAACTCGACGGAATTGCGTTGGCAGACACCACTTCTCCCGTTTTACTGTTCGAAACCGGTTTGCCCACAAGGTATTACATCGATCCGACCGATGTGGCCTTCGAGCACCTGGAACCCAGCGCGACGCAGACACTGTGCCCCTACAAGGGAGTGACGTCGGGCTATTGGTCGGTACGGGTGGGCGACGCCCTGCACGAGGACTTGGCGTGGACCTACCACTATCCGCTGCCGGCGGTGGGGCAGATCGCCGGTCTGATCGCGTTCTACAACGAAAAACTCGACATCACCGTCGACGGCGCCAGATTGGCTCGCCCGCAGACGCAGTTCAGCTAGTCGGGGCAAGGTGTGATCTTTCCCTCCTCGCCACCCAAGCCTGAGAATTCCTTACTAATTCGCCGTAGGCCCGTTCACATGGGCGGTTAGCGGCCCGGGTGAAATCCGCCGGAAGCGGGTTTGCCTCACTTTCGCTACGGGTAAGCGTCTGCGGTACAGCGTGATTGGAAGTCTGAGCAGAACCTGAGTGCGAACAGTGACGTAGCTAACGTCGAGCATTCCTGATCTGCTTTGCGGCGATGTGCGGCCAGTAGACTACCGAAAACCAGTCTCGTCAGTGCCTTTCGGTGCTGAAAGCCGGTGGATCCGATGGTCGGATCGCCGCGAACATCTCGGCGGCGTCGACACTCGACCACTAGAGCCGACAACCACAGCAAAGGCGGTATCAAGCGTGAACGATGTGAACGGCCCTACAGCCGCGCACCACGAACGAGACGGGCGAGCCTTCGAGCTGGACACCACCTCGGTGATCCGAGTCCCACTGCACAACGGCCCGATCAGCGATATCGACATCAGCCCCGACGGGCGCCGGCTGGTCGTCACGAACTACGGCCGCGACATGGTGTCGGTCGTCGACGCCAAGACCTGCCGCGTCTCGAGCACCGTCACCGGCCTGGCCGAGCCCTTCGCGGTCGCGATGAACGGCGCGGACGCCAACTACGCCTACGTCAGCACGGCGACCGCCGGCTATGACGCGATCGAAGTCATCGACGTCGTCACCAACTGGCGCATCGCCACGCACCGGCTCGCGCACAGCGTGAGCGGCCTGACGGTGAGCCCGGACGGCAGGTACCTGTACGCCAGCCGAAACGCGGTTCGCGGCGCCGACGTGACGGTGCTGGACACCACCACCGGTGAGCTCGAGGTGATCGAGCTGGCGGCCGAAACCGGTACCACCACCGAATGCGTGCGGGTCAGCGCCGACGGCCGGCGCCTGTACGTCGGCATGAACGGGCCGACCGGCGGCAGCCTCGCCATGATCGAGACCCGGACGCGCTCCGACAACCGCCGGGTCGGCGGCCGGTCGCGCATCGTCGGCGTCATCGACCTTGGTCTGCCCGTGCGCGACGTGGCGCTGAGCGACGACGGCGCCACGGCGTACGTGGCGAGCTGCGATCCCGTCGCGGGCGCGGTGCTCGACGTGGTCGACACCCGGGCCACCGAGATCGTCGGCACCCACAAGGTGCCCGAGATCACCGGCCCGCTCACCAGGATGACGCTGAGTCGCGACGGCGCGCGCGCCTACCTGGTCAGCGATGACCGCATCACGGTGCTGAGCACCCATCGCCAAGAGGTCGTCGGCGAGGTCAAGGTGTCCCACCACCCGTCCTGCGTGGTGGAAAGCCCCGACGGCGGCCATCTCTACGTCGCCGACTACTCCGGCGTGGTGACCGCGGCGCGCATCGCCTCGCCCACACCGCTGCCGCGCGCCGGCGAGCGGGACCTGTCCATCGCCGGCTGGTGGCCCGAGCTGCCGGAGTGGGAGCCGGTGCTGGCCTAGCATCACCGGGGTCCTGTGCGTCTGTGAATCCTCGGCGCCGAGTGTGAATCCTCGTCGGGGTTTGTCGGCGTGTCGCCGCCCAGCGTTCACACTCAAAGCCTTGGTTGCACGCTCGATCGGGGTCGTTTCGGCCCGGTAGATGCCGCCACTCACCCTGAATTCGGGCTTAGGGTAAGAGGCGGTCGCCGACACGGGCGGTGCTGCGCTGAGAGTAAGGGCGGTAGATCAATGGACGGCACCATGCAGGACTTTCCGTTGACGATCACCGCGATCATGCGGCACGGCTGCACCGTGCACGGGGAACGCACCGTCACCACCTTCACCGGCGACGGATACCGGCGCACGACGTATCGGGAACTGGGTCAGCAGGCCGCGCAACTGGCGAATGGACTACGCCGCCTCGGTATCACCGGTGACCAGCGGGTGGGCACGTTCATGTGGAACAACGCCGAACACCTCACCGCATACCTCGCGTTGCCGTCGATGGGCGCCGTCCTGCACACCCTCAACATTCGCCTGTTCCCCGAGCAGATCGCCTTCGTCGCCAACGAGGCCGAAGACCAAGTGGTGCTGGTCGACGCGTCACTGGTCAAACTGCTCGCGCCCGTGCTGCCCGACCTCGAGACCGTGCACACGGTGATCGTGGTCGGTGACGACACCGAGCCGCTGCAGGGGGCCGGCAAGACCGTGCTGCGCTACGCCGACGTCCTTGACGGCGAGCCCACCGAGTTCGACTGGCCGCACATCGACGAGAACTCCGCGGCCGCGATGTGCTACACGAGCGGCACCACCGGCAACCCGAAAGGTGTTGTCTACAGCCACCGTTCGAGCTTCCTGCACACCATGGGCGCGTGTACCACCAATGGCATCGGGGTCGGGGCCACCGACAGCGTGCTGCCCATCGTGCCGATGTTCCACGCGAACGCCTGGGGGCTGCCCTACGCCGCGCTGATGGCCGGTGCCGACCTGGTGTTGCCCGATTGCCACCTGGACCCCCGGTCGCTGGTCCGGATGGTCGAGGACCTGCGGCCCACGGTGACGGGCGCGGTGCCGACCATCTGGAACGCCGTCCTGCATCACCTCGAGGACGACCCCGACCACGACATGTCGTCGCTGCGGTTGGTGGTCTGCGGCGGCTCGGCCGTCCCGGTGTCGCTGATGCGCACCTTCGAGGAAAAACACAACGTGCAGATCCGGCAACTGTGGGGGATGACGGAGACGTCGCCGCTGGCCACCATGGCGTGGCCGCCGCCGGGAACCCCGGAGGACCAGCACTGGGCGTTCCGCGGGACGCAGGGCCAGCCGGTCTGCGGCGTCGAGATGCGCATCGTCGACGACGACGGTCAGGTGCTGCCCAACGACGGCAACGCCGTCGGCGAGGTCGAGGTGCGCGGACCGTGGATCGCCGGCGCCTACTACCTGGGTCGCGACGAGTCGAAGTTCGACTCCGGCTGGCTGCGCACCGGCGACGTCGGCCGCATCGACGAACGCGGCTTCGTCACTCTGACCGACCGCGCCAAGGACGTCATCAAATCCGGCGGCGAATGGATCTCCTCGGTGGAGTTGGAGAACCTCTTGATCGGCCACCCGGATGTGGTCGAGGCCGCGGTGGTCGGGGTTCCCGACGAGCGCTGGGAGGAGCGGCCGCTCGCCGTGATCGTGGCCAAGGACGGCTCCTCGGTGAGCGCCGGACAGCTGCGAAAGTTCCTCGCCGACAAGGTCGTTCGATGGTGGCTGCCCGAGCGGTGGACCTTCGTCGACGAGATTCCGCGTACCAGCGTCGGCAAGTACGACAAGAAGACCATCCGGTCGCGGTACGCCGAAGACGGATACCAGGTGGTCGAGGCCCACGACTGAGCTGAAAGGCGTTACACCGGTGCCAGATTCGCTCGTTGTTGATCAGTCCGTGGTCGCCCCGGTCGCGGTCGCAGACGCATTTCACCGCACGCTGCCCATCGCGCTCCCGGCGCTGTTTCACCGCTGGTATGGGCCGTTCCCGCCGATCAAGGAGGTGCGCGAGCAGACCGGCGCCTGGGATGCCGCGGGCCAAACGCGCATCGTGCACCTGGCCGGTGGTGCCCGCATGCGCGAGGAACTGACCAGTGTCGATCCGCCGCGCTCGTTCGGCTACCGGCTCTCGGAGATCACCGGCCCGATGGCGCTGCTGGTCGACCACATCCTCGGCGAATGGGTCTTCGCCCCCGCCCCGGGCGGCACCGAGATCACCTGGCGCTGGGACATCCGCCCGCGCTCGCCGCTGACGGCCCGCGCCCTGCCGGTGCTGGGCGGCCTGTGGAAGGGCTACGCGCGCCGGGCGCTGCGTCACCTGTCGACCTTGCTGACGGCGTGACCCGCGACCGCTACCGTGGGGAGCCATGTGCCGACTCTTTGGCCTGCACGCCGGGACGCACGCGTGTACCGCGACCTTCTGGCTGCTGGACGCCCCGGACAGCCTGGCCCAGCAGAGCAGGAGGAATCCGGACGGCACCGGGCTGGGCGTCTTCGACGAACACGGCCGGCCGCACCTGTACAAGGAGCCGATAGCGGCCTGGCAAGATGCCACATTCGCGACCGAGGCACACCGGATGACCGGCACGACCGTCATCGCCCATGTCCGATACGCGACCACCGGCTCGCTCGACATCCACAACACCCACCCCTTCCTGCAGGACGGGCGGATCTTCGCGCACAACGGCGTCCTCGAAGGATTAGACATCCTCGACGAGCGGCTGCGTGAGGTCGGCACCGAGGATTTGGTGTTGGGGGACACCGATTCCGAGCGGGTCTTCGCGTTGATCACCGCGTCGATCCGGGCCCGCGACGGCGACATCACCGCCGGCCTCACCGACGCCATGCGATGGCTCGTCGTCCATCACCTCGGTGGCGAACACCACCGACGACCGCTCACACAGATGCTCCGACCGGGCGTGAATCCGCTTGGTGCACAAGTCGAATTCCGCGTCATGCGACGCCGCCTCGTCGGATCGATCCAGAATGTAGAGCTGATGGGTTTCGGGGTAGCGCAGCGCCCACATGTCGGTGGCCGTGCTCAGCAACACGTTGACCGCGTAGATGGGAACGTGGTCGGCGAGCCATCGCATGGCGTCGGTGAGGCCGGCGGTGATGTCGCCGTCGCGGGCCCGGATCGACGCGGTGATCAACGCG
>NZ_LZMG01000271.1:0-5820 GCF_001673615.1 Mycobacterium sp. 1245499.0 | reverse complement strand
CCGCGATGGCCGCCGTGGCATCGGTTGTGGCGGTCGCCTTTTCGGCGCCGACGAACGCGAAGCTGTGGGTGGGCACCTGGGCCCGGTAGCGCACCCACCACTCCTGGAAGTGGATGGCCCGCCGGCTGCCGTCGTCGGGATCGGTTACCACCACGTGGGTCTCGCAGCGGTCGTCACTGGCGGGCAGCAGCCGCGCGCCGGGCTGCCAGCGGTCGCACAGCGCGGTGGTGATCTGCGAGAGGGGATAGCCGGCATTGAGCATCTGGGTGCGCACCAGGTGGGTGCCCAGGTCCCGATCGCCGAGTCCGAACCAGTCCGGCTGCACCCCGTAGCGCGCCAATTCCTCTTTGGCGTGCCAGGTTTCGTCGCGGTGACCCCACCCTCGCTCCGGATCTACACCTCCACCTAAGGTGTACATGCAGGTGTCCAAATCGGGGCAGACCCGCAGTCCGTGGATCCAGGCGTCATCGCCAATGTTGACGATCGCCGTCAGCTCGTGACTGCCGGGTTCCGTGTCCGGACGCCGTTGCGTTTGAAACTGACCGAGCCCGAACAGCTGTTGAACCCCCAGCAGGAAGCGGGCGCCGCCAACCCCACCGACCAGAACGGTGACCTTCACATTGCACGACAGTACTGCCCGGCGAGCGTGCCGTGGCGGGCCCGTCGGGGCTGCCTCAAAGTTGCGGTTCCCCAGCGCTTGTGGGCAACGTGTGGGAAAGTTGAGGGCTGTGTGATCGACACGCCGAAGGCGCAAGACAACAGAAACGCCGAAATTCGATCACGAGATGGTATGGAAATGCGCCGAAGTGCTTGACCCGGCAGATCAACCCGTGTCTAATCACAACAGTGTCATTTCCCGGTTGGCCGGCCGACTCCGGTGTCGCAGACCGAGATTCGATCACTTGTTCGAATTGTCTGTACATCAGAACAGTGGGAAACCAATCACTCTCTCTCCAATCAAGCTGAGGAGGCGGACGACCGTATGTCTTACGAAACTTTTCGAGGCGCCATGGCGAGCACGCCGCACACTGACATCGACCCGGCACTGGACCGCCCCGCTCGGCCCCATTTGACCGTGGTCCCTGATGCCCCAATCGCTTTCGAGCCCGAGCCCATGCCCGAGCCGGCCGCCGATCAGTGGCAGGACCGGGCGCTGTGCGCCCAGACCGACCCCGAGGCCTTCTTCCCCGAAAAGGGTGGTTCCACCCGCGAGGCCAAGAAGATCTGCCTGGGGTGCGAGGTGCGTCATGAGTGCCTCGAGTACGCCCTCGAGCACGACGAGCGCTTCGGCATCTGGGGCGGTTTGTCCGAACGCGAGCGCCGCCGCCTCAAGCGCGGCATAATCTGACGCACGCTGATTGCAACGCGCGCTGAGCGTTAAGCCTCCAGCGCTCCACGCGCGACGCGCAGCGGAAAAGTTATTCGTCGTCGATCGTCGGATCGATGACCGACGGCTCAACGTCGAGATAGATGGCGACCTGGGCCACCAGGATTTCGTGCAGCAAGTCGCCGAGTTCGACGGTGTCCTTCGCCCGTCGTTCAATCGGCTTGCGGAACAACACAATTCGCGCCCGCGTGGAGTTACCGCGGATGTCGACGCCGGCCGGGATCAAGCGCGCCAGCGGGATCGGCCCGTCGGCGATCACCTCGGGTGGCCACTGCACACTGTCGGGATCCTTGGCCGAGATGCGCGGAATCTCGTCGACCGCCACGTCCAGTTCGCCCAGCCGGTCGGCCCAGCTCCGCTCGATGGGTTCGTAGGCCTCCAGCACCGCCATGTCGAACCGCTCGGCGCGGCTGCGCCAGCCCGGCACGGTCGGCGGCAACAGCGGGCCGCGCATATCGCGCCCGCGGCGAAAGGGTCGATGGGTCGCGGCTCGGCGCGGCACCGATCCGTCGTAAAACCGATCTCTTCGCGGGGAGCTGCGCGAATCGCCCACGCGCCGATGGTAACGGTTGCACATCGAGGGCCGGTCGGTTGCGCGTGTCCGGCGCTTCGGGGGCGTTTGCGCACGATAGCCTTTCGCTCGTGAACGTTCCCCGTCGCTGTTGCCGGCCCGGGTGCCCGCACTACGCCGTGGCGACCCTGACGTTCGTCTATTCGGACTCGACGGCAGTCGTCGGTCCGTTGGCGACCGCGCGGGAACCGCATTCCTGGGACTTGTGCGTCAACCACGCCGGCCGGATCACCGCCCCCCGCGGATGGGAGTTGGTGCGCCATGCCGGCCCGCTGCTCGCCGAGCCCGCCCACCCCGATGAGGACGACCTTGTCGCCCTCGCCGACGCGGTGCGCGAGGGAGGCAATCGCGCCGCGCCGTACGCCGTGACACCGGTGAACGGCTTCGCCGATGCGCACATCCAGCACGGCGGCGCCCAGGCCACCGCGCCCAGCAGCAGCGTGCTCGCACCGCCCGAGCACCGGTCCGGACGGCGCCGCGGGCATCTGCGCGTGCTGCCCGATCCCAGCGACTAGCTAGCCTCTGGTTCGTGGCCCGATAGGCTGACGGCCAAGAGTTCACGTCGTCAGGAGTCCCGCATGTCTCGGCCCGCCGCGACAGTCCACCGTGTCGTCAAGGCGTACGACGTGCGTGGGCTGGTCGGCGAAGAGCTCGACCAGCCGCTGGTCACCGATCTCGGCGCAGCCTTCGCCAAACTGATGCGCGCCGAGGGCGCCGGACAGGTCGTGATCGGCCACGACATGCGGGACAGCTCGCCCGCGCTGGCCGCCGCGTTCGCCGACGGCGTGATACGCCAGGGGTTGGACGTGGTGCGCATCGGCCTGGCATCCACCGATCAGCTCTACTTCGCCTCCGGGCTGCTGGACTGCCCCGGCGCGATGTTCACCGCGAGCCACAACCCGGCGGCCTACAACGGCATCAAGCTGTGCCGGGCGGGGGCGAAGCCGGTCGGTGCCGACACCGGACTGCGGCTGATCGCCGACGACGTGATCGCCGGCGTCGACGGCTACGACGGCGACCCCGGCACCGTCAGCGATCGCGACGTGCTGGCCGACTACGGACAGTTCCTGCGGTCGCTGGTGGACACCGCCGGGCTGCGCCCGCTGCGGGTGGCCGTGGACGCGGGCAACGGCATGGCCGGCCTGACCACGCCCGCGGTCCTGGGCCCGATCGGCTCGATCACGTTGCAGCCGTTGTACTTCGAGCTGGACGGCACGTTCCCCAATCACGAGGCCAACCCGCTCGACCCGGCCAACCTGACCGACTTGCAGGCTTTCGTGCGCGAGACCGGCGCCGACATCGGGCTGGCGTTCGACGGAGACGCCGATCGCTGCTTTGTGGTCGACGAGCGGGGCAACCCCGTGTCGCCGTCGACGGTGACCAGCCTGGTGGCCGCCCGCGAGCTGGGCCGCGAGATCGGCGCGACGATCATCCACAACGTGATCACCTCGCGCGCGGTGCCCGAACTGGTCGCCGAGCGCGGCGGCACGCCACTGCGGTCCCGGGTGGGGCACTCCTATATCAAGGCGCTGATGGCCGACACCGGCGCGATCTTCGGCGGCGAACATTCGGCGCACTACTACTTCCGCGACTTCTGGGGCGCCGACTCCGGGATGCTGGCGGCGCTGTACGTGCTCGCAGCCCTCGGCGAGCAGGACCGCCCGCTGTCGGAGCTGACCGCGGACTACCAGCGCTACGAATCCTCCGGCGAGATCAACTTCACGGTGGCCGACGCCGCGCGATGCACCGAAGCGGTGCTCAAGTCATTCGGCACCCGGATCCACTCCCTCGATCACGTCGACGGGGTGACGGCAGACCTCGGCGACGGCAGCTGGTTCAACCTGCGCAGCTCCAACACCGAGCCGTTGCTGCGGCTCAACGTCGAGGCGCGCACGGCCGAGGACGTGGCCGCGGTGGTCGCCCAGATCAGCAACGAGATCAGCGCGGCCTCGGCCAACGGGTCGGGCGCGAAGGCCGCGCCGTGAACGCCACCCGGGCGGTCAATCTCGAGGACACCGAGGGCCTGCTGGCGGCCGACCGCGACGGCCTGCTGCGCGCAGCGTCGTCGGCGGGTGCGCAGGCGCGCGCGATCGCCACCGCGGTCGACGAGGGCGCGCTGGACCCGCTGCGCGCCGACGATCGCCCGCGCAGCGTCATCTGGGTGGCCGGCCGCGGTACGGCCGAGAGCGCCGGGACGATGCTGGCCGCGACGCTGGGCGGAGCGGCGTCGCAGCCCTTCGTGCTGGCCGGCGAGGCACCGCCGTGGGTGGGCCCGCTCGACGTGCTGATCGTCGCGGGCGGTGATCCCGGCGATCCGGCGCTGGCCGCCGCGGCCGCGACCGGGCTGCGCCGCGGCGCCCGGGTGGTGGTGGCGGCGCCGTACGAGGGCCCGCTGCGCGACGCCACCGCCGGGGGCGCGGCGGTGCTGGCGCCCCGGCTCTGGGTTCCCGACGAGTTCGGGCTGTGCCGGTATCTGGCCGCCGGCCTGGCGGTGGTGCACGCCCTGGACCCGCGACCGACCGTCGACCTGGGCTTGCTCGCCGACGAGCTGGACGCCGAGGCGCTGCGCAACAGCGCCGCCCGGGAGCTGTTCACCAACCCGGCCAAGCTGCTGGCCGCGCGGATCGCCGAGCGCCAGATCGCGCTGGCGGGTGATGGCGCCGCGACGCTGGCGCTGGCCCGGCACGGCAGCTCGGTGCTGTTGCGGGTCGCCAACCAGGTGACGCCGGCCACCGGGCTGGCCGACGCGCTGGTCGCCCTGCACGCCGCGGCGTCGGCTGGTTCCGGGGACGGCTTCACCGATCCCGACGCTGCCCTCTTTCACGACGAAGAGATCGACGGGCCGCTGCCGCAGCGGTTGCGAATACTGGCCGTCGTCCTGGCGGCCGAGCAGCCGGGCGTCGCCGCCCGCACCGCCGGCCTGGACAACGTCTACCTGCTCGCCGCCGAGGATGTGCCCGACGGGCCCGGCGGCTCGGCCGGCTACGGCGTTTCGCCGGCGCTGGGGGGCCCCGGTAGTCCCGAGCAGCAACTGGCAGTATTGGCCGTCCGACTGGAAATGGCCGCGGTTTATATGCGACTGGTGCGGGGATAGATACAACAGTGGAACTGCTTCGCGGGGCCTTGAGAACGTACGCCTGGGGTTCGCGTACCGCCATCGCCGAGTTCACCGAACGACCGGTGCCGGCGGCGCACCCCGAGGCCGAACTCTGGTTTGGGGCGCACCCGGGCGATCCGGCCTGGCTCGAGACCGACAACGGCGAAATCACGTTGCTCGAGGCGCTGGTCGAGGACCCGGAGGGACAGCTCGGGCCGGCGTCGCGGGCCCGCTTCGGCGATGTGCTGCCGTTTTTGGTCAAGGTGCTGGCCGCCGACGAGCCGCTGTCGTTGCAGGCCCATCCCAGCGCCGCCCAGGCGGCCGAGGGCTACATGCGCGAAGAGCGGGTCGGCATTCCGCTGACCTCACCGGTGCGCAACTACCGCGACACGTCGCACAAGCCCGAGTTGCTGGTGGCGCTGCACCCGTTCGAGGCGCTGGCCGGCTTCCGGCAGGCCTCGCGCACCGTCGAGCTGTTGCGGGCGCTGGCCGTCTCCGACCTGGACCCTTACATCGACCTGCTCAACGACCAGTCCGACGCCGACGGCCTGCGCGCGCTGTTCACCACGTGGATCACCGCGCCGCAACCCGACATCGACGTGCTGGTGACCGCCGTGCTGGACGGCGCGATCGCGTACCTCAGTTCGGGGGCGACCGAATTCGCCGCCGAGGCCAAGACCGTGCTCGAGCTGGGCGAGCGCTATCCCGGCGACGCCGGGGTGCTGGCGGCGCTGCTGCTGAACCGCATCACCCTGGCCCCGGGCG
>NZ_LZMG01000270.1:0-35316 GCF_001673615.1 Mycobacterium sp. 1245499.0 | reverse complement strand
GGTTCGATCCGTCCGCCGGGGGACAGGGCGCCTACGACACCCCGCTGGGCATCACCAACCCGCCCATCGACGAGCTGCTGGACCGCGTCTCGAGCAAGTACGCGCTGGTGATCTACGCCGCCAAGCGGGCCCGTCAGATCAACGACTACTACAACCAGCTCGGCGAGGGCATCCTCGAATACGTGGGCCCGCTGGTCGAGCCGGGGCTGCAGGAAAAGCCGCTGTCGATCGCGATGCGCGAGATCCACGGCGACCTGCTCGAGCACACCGAGGGCGAGTAACAGGGCCGGGCCGGGCGCGCGCTGTGGACAACCGCGATCGGGTCGCGAAAAGAGTGATCGTCGGGGTCTCCGGCGGTATCGCCGCCTACAAGGCGTGCACCGTCGTTCGGCAGCTCGCCGAGGCCGGTCACTCGGTCCGCGTCATCCCGACCGAGTCCGCGTTGCGTTTCGTCGGCGCCGCCACATTCGAGGCGCTCTCCGGCCAGCCGGTGCACACCGGCGTCTTCACCGACGTGCCGGAGGTTCCGCATGTCCAGCTCGGTAAGCAGGCCGACCTGGTCGTGGTGGCACCCGCCACGGCGGACCTGCTGGCCAGGGCCGTCCACGGCCGCGCCGACGACCTGCTGACCGCCACGCTCTTGACCGCGCGATGTCCGGTGCTGTTCGCCCCGGCGATGCACACCGAGATGTGGTTGCACCCGGCCACCGTCGACAACGTCGCCACGCTGCGCCGCCGGGGAGCGGTCGTGCTCGAACCGGCCGCCGGGCGGCTCACCGGGACGGACAGCGGGTCCGGCCGGCTGCCCGAAGCCGAGGAGATCACCACCCTGGCGCACCTGCTGCTCGACCGTCACGACGCGCTGCCCTACGACCTGGCCGGCTGCAAGATGCTGGTCACCGCCGGCGGCACCCGGGAAGCCGTCGACCCGGTGCGCTTCATCGGCAACCGCAGCTCCGGCAAGCAGGGCTATGCGGTCGCGCGGGTGGCCGCCCAGCGCGGCGCCGAGGTCACGCTGATCGCCGGGCACACCGCCGGGCTGATCGACCCCGCCGGGGTGGAGGTGGTCCACGTCAGCTCGGCCGAGCAACTGGGCGACGCCGTGGCCAAGCACGCGGCCGAGGCGGACGTGCTGGTGATGGCCGCCGCGGTCGCCGACTTCCGGCCGGCCCGGGTTGCGGCCGCCAAGATCAAAAAAGGTGTCGAGGGGCCGCCGACCATCGAGTTGATCCGCAACGACGACGTGCTGGCCGGTGCGGTGCGGGCGCGCGCCAACGGCGAGCTGCCCAACATGCGGGCCATCGTGGGGTTCGCCGCGGAGACCGGTGACGCCAACGGCGACGTGCTGTTTCACGCCCGGGCCAAACTGCGCAACAAGGGTTGTGACCTGTTGGTCGTCAACGCGGTCGGTGACGGCCGGGCCTTCGAGGTGGACAACAACGACGGCTGGCTGCTGGCGGCCGACGGTACCGAGTCGGCGCTGCAGCACGGCTCCAAGACATTGATGGCCAGTCGTATCGTGGATGCGATCGCCGCGTTCCTGCACGGCGGCGGGTAATACGGTTCGGTTTTCCTGTGGCGCCAGGCCAGGTGCTGGCCGGCCCGATACCAACCGATATAATTCGGCTAACTAACTAATTGGAAGGGTTGAGATTGTGAGCGAAAAGGGTCGCCTGTTTACCAGTGAGTCGGTGACTGAGGGACATCCCGACAAGATCTGTGACGCGATCAGCGACTCCGTGCTCGACGCCCTGCTGGCGCAGGACCCCCGCTCACGCGTCGCGGTCGAGACGCTGGTCACCACCGGACAGGTGCACGTGGTGGGCGAGGTGACGACGACCGCCAAGGAGGCGTTCGCAGACATCACCAACACGGTTCGCGAGCGCATCCTCGAGATCGGCTATGACTCGTCGGACAAGGGCTTCGACGGCGCGTCCTGCGGCGTCAACATCGGCATCGGCGCGCAGTCGCCCGACATCGCCCAGGGCGTCGACACCGCCCATGAGGCGCGCGTGGAGGGCGCCGCGGACCCGCTGGACGCCCAGGGCGCCGGCGACCAAGGCCTGATGTTCGGCTACGCGATCAACGACACCCCCGAGCGGATGCCGCTGCCGATCGCGCTGGCCCACCGGCTGTCACGCAAGCTGACCGAGGTCCGCAAGAACGGCACGCTGCCCTACCTGCGCCCGGACGGCAAGACCCAGGTCACCATCGAGTACGAGGACGACGTTCCGGTGCGGCTGGACACCGTCGTCGTCTCCACCCAGCACGCCGACGGCATCGACCTGGAGAAGACGCTGGACCCCGACATCCGCCAGCACGTGCTCAAGACCGTGCTGGACGAGCTGGCCCACGACACGCTCGACTCCTCGGCGACGCGGGTGCTGGTCAACCCGACCGGCAAGTTCGTGCTCGGCGGCCCGATGGGCGACGCTGGCCTGACCGGCCGCAAGATCATCGTCGACACCTATGGCGGGTGGGCCCGCCACGGCGGCGGCGCCTTCTCCGGCAAGGACCCGTCCAAGGTGGACCGGTCGGCGGCCTACGCGATGCGCTGGGTGGCCAAGAACATCGTCGCCGCCGGACTGGCGGAGCGGGTCGAGGTGCAGGTGGCCTACGCCATCGGCAAGGCCGCCCCGGTCGGGCTGTTCATCGAGACGTTCGGCACCGCGACGGTCGACCCGGTCAAGATCGAGAAGATCGTGCCCGAGGTGTTCGACCTGCGGCCCGGCGCGATCATCCGCGACCTGGACCTGCTACGTCCGATCTACGCGCAGACCGCCGCCTACGGGCACTTCGGCCGCACCGACATCGAACTGCCGTGGGAGCAGCTGAACAAGGTCGACGACCTCAAGCGCGCGATCTAGGCGCCGGGTGGTCGGCGTCTAGCGCCGGCAGCCCGTCGATACTGCGCCGGTTGCGCTTGACCAGCCGGCCGTACTGGTCATCGGTCGCCTTGCGGTGCGCCGCGTCGAGCACCGGCCGCTCGTCGACGAGCTCGTAGTAGGGCACCGCGAACCCGCACGCGTCGGCGATCCGCTCCACATCGACCACGATGATCGTGCGGACCCCGGCGTGTTGCTCGCCGAAATGCCGCATCAGCCCGGCGAATTCGGCGTCGTCGGGGCGGACCACCCGTCCGGTGCCGAACAGCCGCAGGATCCGCGAGTTGCGGGTGAACGAGCAGAACATGACGGTGATGCGGCCGTTGTCGCGCAGATGGGCCACGGTCTCCACGCCGCTGCCGAACAGATCCAGGTAGGCCACGGTGTGCTCGTCGAGCACCGCGAAGGTGTCGCGATACCCCTTGGGGGACAGGTTGATTCGCCCACCCTCGGACGGCGCGGTGGCGACGAAGAATACGGCCTGCTCCCGGATGAAGTCGTGAAGCGACCCGTCGATGCTTTCGAATTCCTTCGCCACGGGTGCAGCGTAGCCGCTACCGGGTGAACCGGTAGTCGTCCAGATCGAATCGCCGGCTGCGCCAGTACACCTCCGGGGTGGTGCCCGGACGCAGCGGCACGTCACCGTTCTTGTCGAAGTAGTAGCTGTTGGCCAGCCGGCAGCTGTCCTGCCAGAAGATCTGGCGGGGCCGCCGGCGCATCATCTCGGCGAAGTAGCGGTCGTTGGCCTCCTGGGTCACCTCGACCCGGGTCGCGCCGACGCGCTTGGCCCGCTTGAGGCAGCGCACGATGTGATGCGTCTGCGCCTCGATCAGCGCGAAATACGAAGAGCCGACGTAACCGTACGGGCCGAACACGGTGAACAGGTTGGGAAATCCCGGCACCGTGACGCCCTCGTAGGCCTGCAGCCGATGCTCATCCCAGAAGCGGCTCAACGACTTTCCGCCGCTCCCGGTCACCGCGAAGGTGGGCACGTTGTCGGGGTCCATCACCTTGAAACCGGTCGCCAGGATCAGCACGTCGATCTCGTGGTTCTCGCCATCGGTGGTGGCCACCGCGTCGGGGGTGACCTTGTCGATCGGTTCAGTGACCAGCCGCACGTTGTCGCGGTTGAACGTGGCCAGGTAGCCGTTGTGGAAGCCGGGGCGTTTGCAGCCCACCGCGTAGCGCGGGGTGAGCTGTTCGCGCACGGCCGGATCCCGAACCTGTTGCCGCAGATACGATTTCCCCAGCGAGGCCATCCGCTTGGCCAGCGGCAGCACCGTGAAGTAGTGCGCCGAGATGGGGAAGGTGAGCTCCACGTAGGCCTGGCTGAGCAGGCGCTGCAGGAACTTGCCACCGGGAATGCGCATCGCCCAGCGCGCCGGCGCCGGCAGCGGGACGTCGAACTTCGGGAAACACCAGATCGGGGTGCGCTGAAATACCGTGAGCGACGACACGATCGGCGCGATCTCGGGAATCACCTGCACGGCCGAGGCGCCGGTGCCGATCACCGCGACGCGCTTACCGCGCAGATCCTGGCCGTGATCCCACCGCGCGGTGTGCATGGTGATGCCGCCGAACGAGTCCACGCCGTCGATGTCGGGCAGGTTCGGCACCGTCAGCACGCCGCAGGCGCTGATCAAAAACCGGGCGGTGATTCCCCCGCAAGCGGGAGGTGCCCCCGCGCCGGCCGGGTCGGTCTGCACCCGCCACAGGCCGCGCTCGTCGTCATACTCGGCGGTTTGCACCTTGGTGTTGAACCGGATCCGCGAGCGGATGCCGTACTTGTCGGCGCAGTGTTCGGCGTAGGCCTTGAGCTCTCGGCCCGGCGCGTAGGTCCGCGACCAGTGCCGGCTCTGCTCGAACGAGAACTGGTAGGAGAACGACGGAATGTCCACGGCGATACCGGGATAGGTGTTCCAGTGCCAGGTGCCGCCGACCCCGTCAGCGGCCTCGATCACCAGGTAATCGGGCAGCCCGGCCCGGTCCAGGTTGATCGCCGCACCGATGCCGGAGAACCCGGCTCCGATGATCAGCGTGTGATAGTCGGGGGTTTCGTCTTGGTGCGGGACCATCGTTGCCTGCCTAGGGGTGCAGTGCCTTGCGGAGCGCCGCCAGGCCGCGCTCGGTGGCCTCGGCGGCGGCGGGTATCGCCAGCGCGAAACTGACGAATCCGTGTACCAGGGTGGGCTCGTTGGTCAGCTCGACCGGCACGCCCGCGGCGCTGAGCAGCTCGGCGTAACGGGCCCCGTCATCGCGCAGTGGATCGTGTTCGGCGGTCGCGATGTAGGCGGGCGCCAGCCCGGACAGATCCGCGGCGTTGGCCGGAGCCATGGTGATGGGCAGCGCCTTCGGGTCGGTGAGATCGAGATCGGGCACGTACCAGGACAGGAACGCGTCGATGACGTCGCGGTTCAGCATCGGCGCCTCGGCGTTGTCGGTGAACGACGGCAGGGACAGATCCGCGGTGACCGTGGGGTACCACAGCAACTGGAAGCGCAGCGCCGGCCCGCCGTTATCGCGGGCCAACAGCGCGGTCACCGCGGCGAGGTTGCCGCCCGCCGAGTCACCGGCCACGGCGATGGCGTTCGGGTCGCCGCCGAGCTCGGCCGCGTGCTCGCCGACCCATCGCAGGGCCGCCCAGCAGTCGTCCACGCCGGCCGGGAACGGATGCTCGGGGGCCAGCCGGTAGCCGACGGACACCACGATGGCCTCGGCGCCGACGGCGTGCGCGCGGGCCACCGGGTCGTGGGTGTCCAGGTCGCCCAGGCAGAACCCGCCGCCGTGGTAGAAGACGACCACCGGCAGCGGGCGCAGCTCGCTGTCGGGCCGATAGATGCGCACCGGGATGTCGGTGAGCCCGCCGTGGGCGATGGTGCGGTCCTCGATTCGCAGGTCCGGCAGCATCGACGGCGGCACCTTGAGCAGCTTGAGCCGCTTGCGGGCGACCTCGACGCCGTCGGCCTCGCGAAACGTCATCGGATAGGCGTCGAGCAACGCCTTGAACGTCGGGTCGATCCCGGGCCGGGCGATGGTCGGCTCGCTCATGGGTTCACCGTACGCCGCGGGCTCACCCGTGCAGGGCGGTTCGCAGCGCCGCCAGCCCGGCCTCGAGCGCCGCGGTGGCCGCGGGCACCACGCCGGCGTACCCCAGGTAGCCGTGCACCAGCGTCTCGGCATTGTGCACCTCGGCGGCGACACCGGCGGCGGCCAGCAGCTCGCCGTACCGGATGCCGTCGTCACGCAGCGGGTCATAACCGGCGACGGCGATGTAGGCGGGCGCCAGGTTGCGCAGGTCTTTCGCGCGTCCCGGCGCCATGTCCGACGGCGGATTCGACATGTCGACTTCGCCCGCGTACCAACGGGAGAACTCCGCGACGGCCTTGACGTCCAGGATCGGTGCGGTCGCGTTTTCGGCGAACGACGGCAGCGACGCGTCCCACATGGTCGACGGGTACCACAGCAGCTGGAACACGATCGGCGGGGCGCCGTTGTCGCGCGCCCGCTGTGCCACCGCGGCGGAGATGGTGCCACCGGCCGAATCCCCGGCGACGGCGATCCGGGTCGCGTCGCCGTGCAGTTCGGCGGCGTTCGCGGCGACCCAAAGCGTTGCGGCCCAAGCGTCTTCGACGGCGGCGGGGTAGGGATGCTCGGGGGCCAGCCGGTAGTCGACGGACACCACGATCGCGTCGGCGCCGACCGCGTGCTGACGCGCCGTGCCGTCGTGGGTGTCGAGGTCGCCGATGACGAACCCGCCGCCGTGGAAATACAGCACGACGGGCGCTGCGTCACCGCCCGGCTGGTCGTTGGAATGGCTTGGCGGCCAATAGATCCGGACAGCGATTGAGCCCGCAGGCCCGGGAATCGTGCGGTCCTCGACGCGCAGCTCGGGATGCAGCGGCCGGCGCGGCAGGTCGCGGAACCGCTGGCGCGCCGCGTCGATGCCGTCCTCGGTGGATAGCCGGAAGGGAACCGCATCCAGTACCTTCTGCAGGATGGGGTCGATAGCGGGTTTCTCGTCGGCTGTGTTATCCAAGCTGGGCATGGACGTACCGTACGCACCTCGTCTGGTGGCCGGCGCCTGGGTGGTGGCCGGCTGGGTGGCCCTCGGCTACGGCATCTACCTGACCGTGCTGGCGCTGCGCTCGCCGCCGGGCATCGAGCTGACCGGCCACTGGGTGCTGCAGCCGGCGTTCAAGGCCTCGATGGCGTTGCTGCTGACGCTGGCCGCGGCGGGGCACGCCGTCGTGCGCGAGCGGCGGTGGCTGATGCCGGCGCTGCTGCTGTCGGCCATCGGCGACTGGGTGCTGGCGATCCCGTGGTGGACGCTGTCCTTCGTGGTGGGCCTGGCCGCATTCCTGTTGGCGCACTTGTGTTTTGTCGCCGCGCTGCTGCCGCTGGTGCCGGCGTTCTCGGGGGCTTCCAGGGAGGCGCGGCCGTCGACGGTGCGCCTCGTCGCGGTGGTCCTGATGGGTGCGGCGTCGCTCGGGCTGCTGGCCTGGTTCTGGCCCCACCTGGGCGCGGAGAAGCTGACGCTTCCGGTGACGCTCTACCTCGTCGTGTTGACCGCGATGGTGTGCACGGCCCTGCTGGCGAAACTGCCGACGATCTGGACGGCGGTGGGCGCGGTGTGTTTCGCGGCCTCGGATTCGATGATTGCCATCGGCCGCTTCATTCTGGGCAATGAGGCGCTGGCCGTGCCGATCTGGTGGTCTTATGCGGCGGCCCAGATCCTGATCACGGCCGGGTTCTTCTTCGGCCGCGAGCTTCCAGCGGACGCCGCCGGGGACGCCACGGCGCCCGCCGAGAGCTGATTGTCGCCGGTGCCCGGTACGCTGCGGACCCCGACTTCTAAGTCATTGGATGACAACATGATTCGCGGCCCGGGGGCGCGGTGAGCCCCTGCGCGCGCACGCCCGTCGAGGTGGAGCCCATCGCCCGGGTGCTGCCGATGCTGTCGGTGCCGCATCTGGATCGCGAGTTCGACTACCTGGTGTCGGCCGAGCAGTCCGACGACGCCCAGCCCGGGGTGCGGGTGCGGGTGCGCTTCCACGGCCGGCTGGTCGACGGGTTCGTGCTGGAGCGCCGCACCGACACCGACCACACCGGCAAGCTGGGCTGGCTGGATCGCGTCGTGTCGGCCGAACCGGTGCTCACACCGGAAATCCGCCGGCTGGCCGACGCGGTCGCGGCCCATTACGCCGGGACCCGCCCCGACGTGCTGCGCCTGGCCGTGCCGGCCCGGCACGCCCGCGTCGAGCGCGAGCCCCCGGTCAGCCGGGATCCGGCGATCCCGGAGCCCGTCGACCCGTCGGGCTGGGACGGTTACGCCCGGGGAGCCCAGTTCCTCGGGGCCCTGGCCGAATCGCGGGCCGCGCGGGCCGTCTGGCAGGCGCTGCCCGGCGAGTCGTGGACGGACCGCTTCACCGAGGCCGCCGCGCAAACCGTGCGGACCGGCCGTTCGGTGCTGGCGATCGTTCCCGACCAGCGCGACCTGGACGCGCTGTGGCAGGCCGCGACGGCGCGGATCGACGAGGGCAGCGTGGTGGCTCTGTCGGCCGGCCTGGGTCCGGCGGCCCGTTACCGGCGGTGGCTGGCGGCGCTGCGGGGCACCGCGCGGTTGGTGATCGGCACCCGCAGCGCGGTGTTCGCGCCGCTGAGCGACCTGGGGCTGGTGATGGTGTGGGCCGACGCCGACGACAGCCTGGCCGAGCCGCGGGCGCCCTACCCGCACGCCCGCGAGGTGGCGATGCTGCGCGCGCATCAGGCCCGGTGCGCGGCCCTGATCGGCGGTCACGCGCGCACCGCCGAAGCGCACGCGCTGGTGCGCAGCGGCTGGGCGCACGACATCGTCGCGGCGCGGCCGGTGGTGCGCGCCCGCACGCCGCGGGTGATCGCCCTGGACGACACGGGTTATGCCGACGAGCGCGACCCGGCGGCGCGCACGGCGCGCGTCCCGTCCATCGCGCTGCGCGCCGCCCGCTCGGCGCTGCAGGCCGCGGCGCCGGTGCTGGTGCAGGTGCCGCGCCGGGGTTACGTCCCGTCGCTGGCCTGCGCGCGCTGCCGCACCATCGCCCGCTGCCGGCACTGCACGGGGCCCCTCTCACTGACCGAGTCGCTACCGGCGGGCGGCGCCGCTCTGCTGTGCCGCTGGTGCGGCCGCGTCGACCCGACGCGACGGTGCGCGCGCTGCGGGTCCGACGCGGTGCGCGCCGTCGTCGTCGGGGCGCGGCGCACGGCCGAAGAGCTCGGGCGCGCGTTTCCGGGCACGGCGGTGATCACGTCCTCGGGTGACGGTGTGGTGCCCGAGGTCGCGGCCGGTCCCGCGCTGGTGGTGGCCACCCCCGGCGCCGAGCCGCGGGCGGCCGGTGGTTACGGGGCGGCGCTGCTGTTGGACACCTGGGCGCTGCTGGGCCGGCAAGACCTGCGGGCCGCCGAGGATGCGCTGTGGCGCTGGATGAGCGCCGCCGCGCTGGTGCGTGCCCGCGGCGACGGCGGCGTGGTGATGGTGGTTGCCGAATCGTCGCTGCCCACAGTGCAATCGCTGATCCGCTGGGACCCCGTGGGTCACGCGGAGGCCGAGGTGACCGCGCGGGCCGAGGTGGGTCTGCCGCCCAGCGTGCACATGGCGGCCATTGACGGGACGGCCGGCGCGGTCACCGCGCTGCTCGACGAGGCCCGGCTGACCGACCAGGAGTCCCTCCACGCGGATGTGCTTGGGCCCGTGGACCTTCCGCCCGGGGTGCGCCGCCCGGCCGGAACCCCGCCCGGCGCGCCGGTGACCAGGATGCTGGTGCGCGTGCCCCGTCAGCAGGGGCTGGCGCTGGCCGCGGCGCTGCGGCGCGGCGTCGGTGTGCTCAGCGCCCGGCAGACCCATGAGCCGGCCCGGGTGCAGATCGACCCGCTGCACATCGGGTAACCTTCATGAACCGTTACCCTGGGCGACAATATGTGCGTGCAATAATCCCTTTTTACGACATTAGAAGGTTGCTACACTTTCTCATCCTTAGCCGCCGACAGGCCGGAACCATCCGGGGAGGGGCGATATGACAGCGGACAACACCGCGGTTGACGAGTCATTGGACGTCATCACCGACGCTTTGCTGACCGCCTCCCGTTTGCTGATGGCGATCTCGGCGCGCTCGGTGGGCCAGGTCGACGAGACCATCACCATCGCGCAGTTCCGCACGCTGGTGATCCTGTCGAATCGCGGCCCGGTCAACCTCGCCACCCTCGCCGGCCTGCTGGGCGTGCAACCGTCGGCCACCGGCCGGATGGTGGACCGGTTGGTCGCCGCCGGCCTGATCGACCGGTTGCCCCACCCGACCTCGCGGCGCGAGCTGCTCGCCGCGCTCACCACGCGCGGTCGCGACGTCGTCCACCAGGTGACCGCGCACCGGCGCGCCGAGATCGCGGCCATCGTGGCGAAGATGCCGCCGCCGGAGCGCCACGGCCTGGTGCGGGCGCTGACGGCCTTCACCGCGGCCGGCGGCGAACCCGACGTCCACCTGGACGCTGAGGTCGACCTGTAGGCCGCCCTAGCCGGCCCGCTTCTCGGCGGTCACCAGCAGGTATTCCCAGCCCATCGTGCCGTCGGTCAGGTGTTGTTGCGCGAGTTCGATGAGCTGGGCGTCGAGCTCGGCGGCCAGCACGCGGTTGTGGCCGATGTTCGCGTAGGCCTCGATCGTCGGGCCGTAGTGCTGCTTGAAGTACGCGTGCACGGCCTCGGCGCTGTCGAATCGGTTGACCGCCAACATGCCTCGCGTCGCGGTGAGGTCGCTGATCTGGTCGCCGAGCAGCGCGGCGACGTAGCCGGGGCGCCCCCAGAGCGCCGCCGGCGGCGCGGGGTGCGACAGGCTCGGCCGGTAGGGCCGAATGGTGGCAAGCATCCGGCCGAAGAATCCCTCGGGGGTCCAGCTGATCACGCCGATGGTGCCGCCCGGGCGGCAGACCCGGACCAGTTCGGTCGCGGCGCGCTGCTGGTTGGGGGCGAACTGCACGCCGATCGCCGACATGACGACATCGAATTCACCGTCGCCGAACGGCAGCGCCTGCGCATTGGCTTCCCGGTAGTCGAGGGTCAGGCCCCGCGCCGCGGCCCTGGCCTGCGACCGGTGCAGCAGCTCGGGGGTGAGGTCGGTGGACACCACGGTGGCGCCGGTTGCGGCCGCGGGCAGCGAGATGTTGCCCGAGCCGGCGGCGACGTCGAGAACCCGCACGCCCGGCCCGATGCCGGTGGCCTCGACCAGGGCGGGTCCGAGCGGGGCCATCACTTCCTCGGCCATCAGCGCGTAGTCGCCCAGGGCCCATACCGTGCGATGCGTTGCGGCCACCGAGGCGTCGCTGATGGAAGCGTCGAGGGTCATCTAGACCTCCTTGAGAGGGGAAGGGGTTGTCTTTCGACCTCGTTGTCGACGTGATCGGCTGAGCGGTTCACACCGGAAGACACTGACTCCTGGAAATAGTAGCCATAAGCAATAGTGTACGCACGCACATTCCGCCGGCGGGTCCGGCCCGCGTCAGCCGCTTTCTAGACTGACCCGGTGCGCCTTGTTTTCGCCGGAACCCCCGAACCCGCGCTTCCCGCATTGCGCCGCCTCATCGACTCGCCGCGTCACGAGGTGGTCGCGGTGCTGACCCGTCCCGACGCCGCGGCGGGACGGCGCGGCAAGCCGGAGCCGTCCCCGGTGGCCCGCGAGGCGCTCGAGCGCGGCATCCCGGTGCTGCGTCCGTCGCGGCCGAACTCCGACGAATTCGTCGGCGAGCTGACGCGGTTGGCCCCGGACTGCTGCCCGGTGGTGGCCTATGGCGCGCTGCTGCGCGACGGCCTGCTCGGGGTGCCCCCGAAGGGCTGGATCAACCTGCACTTCTCGCTGCTGCCCGCCTGGCGCGGCGCCGCCCCGGTGCAGGCGGCCATCGCCGCGGGGGACAGCATCACCGGGGCCTCGACGTTCCGGATCGAGCCCAGCCTGGACTCGGGCCCGATCTACGGCGTGGTGACCGAGACCATCCGGCCCACCGACACCGCCGGGGAATTGCTTGGGCGACTGGCTGTTTCGGGTGCCGAACTGTTGTCGGCCACGCTGGACGGCATCGCCGACGCGACCCTGACGCCGGTGCCGCAACCCTCCGAGGGGGTCAGCATCGCGCCGAAGATCACCGTCGAGCAGGCCCGGGTGCGCTGGGACCTGCCGGCCCAGGTCATCGACCGCCGCATCCGTGCCGTCACCCCCAACCCCGGCGCGTGGACGTTGCTCGGCGACCTGCGCATCAAACTTGGCCCGGTGCAGACTGCCGACGCCGTGACCCCCGGCCCCCCAGAACCGTTGCCGCCCGGTGCCATTCACGTGGACCGCAAGAGCGTCTGGGTCGGCACGGGTTCGGATCCGGTGCGGCTGGGCCAAATCCAGCCGCCCGGAAAGAAATTCATGAGTGCGGTCGACTGGGCGCGCGGTGCGCGGCTGGACCCCGCGGTGCGGGCGACGTGACCACCGGCCGCGACAGGCCGGGGCGGGGGCGGCCGGAGCGCAAGCCGCCGCGTCCGCAGCAGCGCGACCGCCGGCCCCAGCAGCGCGACCGCCGGCCGCCGCGCCGGCCGCTGGACCCGGCCCGCGCCGCCGCGTTCGACGTGCTCCGGGCGGTCAGCGAGCGCGACGCGTACGCCAACCTGGCCCTGCCCGCGCTGCTGCGCGAACGCGGAATCACGGGCCGGGACGCGGCTTTCGCCACCGAACTGACCTACGGCACCTGCCGCAGCCGGGGCCTGCTCGACGCCGTCATCGGCGCGGCGGCGGGACGCTCGCCGCAAGCCATCGACCCGGTGCTGCTCGACCTGCTGCGCCTCGGCGCGTACCAGCTGTTGCGCACCCGGGTGGACGCGCACGCCGCGGTGTCCACCACCGTCGAGCAGGCGGGAATCGAATTCGATTCGGCGCGAGCGGGTTTCGTCAACGGGGTGCTGCGCACCATCTCAGGGCGCGACGAGCGGTCCTGGGTTGCGGAGCTGGCGCCCGACCCGGTGCAGGATCCGATCGGGCATGCCGCGTTCGTGCATGCGCACCCCCGGTGGATCGCCCAGGCGTTCGCCGATGCGCTGGGCGCCGCCGCGACCGAACTCGACGCGGTGCTGGCCAGCGACGACGAACGGCCCCAGGTGCATCTGGCCGCCCGGCCCGGCGCGCTGACCGCCACCGAGCTGGCCGAGGCGGTCGGCGGCACGGTGGGCCGCTATTCGCCCTACGCGGTGTACCTGGCGGGTGGCGATCCCGGGCGGCTGACGCCGGTGCGCGACGGCGCCGCGCTGGTCCAGGACGAGGGCAGCCAGCTGGTGGCCCGGGCGCTGACGCTGGCCTCGGTCGACGGGGACGGCGGCCGGTGGCTGGACCTGTGCGCCGGCCCGGGCGGCAAGACGGCCCTGCTGGCCGGGCTCGGCGCGGCCTCGGGCGCCCGCGTCACCGCGGTGGAGCCGGCGCCGCGGCGCGCCGATCTGGTGGTGGAGAACACCCGCGGACTGCCGGTCGACGTGCTACGGGTCGACGGTCGGCATACCGATCTCGAGCCGACCTTCGATCGCGTGCTCGTCGACGCCCCCTGCACCGGCCTGGGGGCGCTGCGTCGCCGCCCGGAGGCCCGGTGGCGGCGTCAGCCCGCCGACGTGCCGACGCTCACCAAGCTGCAGCGCGAGCTGCTGGGGGCGGCGATCGCGCTGACCCGCCCGGGCGGCGTGGTGCTCTACGCCACCTGCTCGCCACATCTGGCCGAAACCGTCGGCGTGGTCGCCGACGCGCTGCGCCGCCACCCGGTGAGCGCGCTGGACACCCGGCCGTTGTTCGAACCCATGGACAAGGGAGCCGACCTGGGCGACGGGCCGCACGTCCAGCTCTGGCCGCACCGGCACGGCACGGATGCGATGTTCGCGGCCGCGTTGCGCCGCGAAGCGGGGTAGCGGCACGCGCCGGATGTGAAGCGGGCCGCGCGGCTCAGTAGTCTGGCGCTCATGCCTCGCAACATCGCGGGACCTTTGATCGCGCCGTCGATCCTTTCCGCTGACTTCTCCCGGCTCGCCGACGAAGCCGCCGCCGTGACCGGCGCCGACTGGCTGCACGTCGACGTGATGGACAACCACTTCGTGCCGAACCTGACCCTCGGGCTGCCGGTGGTCGAGAGCCTGCTGGCCGCCACCACCATCCCGATGGACTGCCATCTGATGATCGAGGACCCGGACCGCTGGGCGCCTCCCTACGCCGAGGCGGGGGCCTACAACGTCACCTTCCACGCCGAGGCCACCCAGAATCCGGTCGGCGTGGCCCGCGACATCCGCGCCGCCGGCGCCAAGGCGGGCATCAGCGTGAAGCCGGGGACCCCGCTGGAGCCCTACCTGGAGATCCTGCCGCAGTTCGACACCCTGCTCATCATGTCGGTGGAGCCCGGTTTCGGCGGCCAGAGCTTCATCCCCGAGGTGCTGAGCAAGGTGCGCACCGCGCGCAAGCTCATCGAGGCGGGGGAGTTGACGATCCTCGTCGAGATCGACGGCGGCATCAACGCCGACACCATCGAGCAGGCCGCCGAAGCCGGCGTCGATTGCTTCGTCGCCGGGTCTGCCGTGTACGGCGCCGAGGATCCGGAGGCCGCGATAGCGGCCTTGCGGCGCCAGGCGGCCGGCGCCTCCCCGCACCTGCGTCGATGACGGCGCCGGCGGGCGAGGGCCTTGACGCCGCAATGCGTTTGGCGATCGACCAGTCCAACCACGTCAAGGGGACCACGTATCCGAACCCGCCCGTGGGGGCGGTCATCCTGGACGCCGGCGGCGAGGTCGTCGGCGTCGGGGCCACCGAACCCGCCGGCGGCGATCACGCCGAGATCCTGGCGCTGCGCCGGGCCGGCGAACTGGCCGCCGGCGGCACCGTCGTCGTCACCCTCGAGCCGTGCAACCACTACGGCAAAACCCCGCCGTGCGTGAACGCCCTACTGGACGCGAAGGTGGGCACCGTGGTGTACGCCGTCGCCGACCCTAACCCGGAGGCCGCCGGCGGGGCCGCGCGGCTCGAGCAGGCGGGCGTGACGGTGCGTTCCGGCGTGCTGGCCGACGAGGTGACCGGCGGCCCGCTGCGCGAGTGGCTGCACAAGCAACGCACCGGGCTGCCGCACCTGACCTGGAAATACGCCGCCAGCGTCGACGGCCGCAGCGCGGCCGCGGACGGCTCCAGCCAATGGATCTCCAGCGAGGCCTCGCGGCTGGACCTGCATCGGCGCCGCGCGGCGGCCGACGCGATCGTGGTGGGCACCGGCACCGTGCTGGCCGACGACCCGGCGTTGACCGCCCGGCTGCCCGACGGCTCACTGGCCGGCCGGCAACCGCTGCGGGTGGTCGTCGGGATGCGTGAAATACCTTCGGAGGCAAAGGTTCTCAACGACGATTCGCGAACCATGCTGATCCGCACGCACGACCCCATGGAGGTGCTCAAGGCCGTCGCGGACCGCACCGACGTCCTGCTGGAAGGCGGCCCGACCCTCGCGGGCGCCTTCCTGCGGGCCGGGGTGGTGAACCGGATCCTGGCCTACGTCGCGCCGACCCTGCTGGGTGGTCCCGTCACCGCGGTCGACGACGTGGGGGTGACCACGATCGCACGGGCGCTGCGCTGGCATTTCGACGGCATCGACCGGGTGGGGCCCGACGTGGTGCTCAGCCTGGTGCCGCGCAGGGGCTAGCGCTCTCCCAGCGAGACGGCTTGCGGCTCAGCGATTTCCGGCTCCTCGGCGTGCTCCTTGCGGCCGCCGATCAGCAGGCCCAGCAGCGCTCCGGCGATGCAGATCACGACGGTGGCCGAGAAGATGTCGCCGTACATCTGGGCGAAGGCCTTGAGGTACATGGTGCCCTGGGCGGCGATGCGCTCCAGCAACGTGGCGTTGGGCGGGATCGCGGCCGTCAGGCCCGCCACGATCTGGTTGAACCGGTACAGGCCCCACGCGCTGAGCGCGGCTACGCCGATCAGCATGCCGGTCATCCGGGCCACCACCACGGCCGCCGAGGCGATGCCGTGTTGGGCGGACGGGACCACGCGGAGCGCGGCGGAGGTCAGCGGCCCGATCACCAGGCCGAGGCCCACCCCGGCGACCAGCAGGTCGGCGTGCAGCGCGGGCACGCTGAACACCCCGAAGATGTTGTGCTTCTGGCTCATGACGTCCTGGCGCCAGAAGTGGATCAGCCAGTAGCCGTAGGCCGCGATGAGCAGCCCGACGAAGGTCATGATCCGGTCACCGACCCGGGTGGCGATCCACCCGCCCAGCACCGCACCGATCGGCAGCGCGATCAGGAACCACAGCAGCAAGCCGGCGGCCTGCGTCTGGGATTGCCCCAGCACGCCCTGGCCGAACAGCTCGACGTCGACCAGCGTCACCATCAGCGCGGCACCGGCGAACAGCGAGGCGCCCAGCGCGGCCAGGAACGGGCGGAAGTGCACGCCCGCTGGCTCGATCAGCCGGGTGCGTGCGAACCGCTCCCAGATCAGGAACAGCGCGGCGACCACGACCGCGCCGATGACCAGCGGCAGTCCGTAGCTGGGCAGGATCTGCTTGCCGTCGGGTTGCGGGTTGTAGAGGCCGATCACGGCGAGGCCCAGGGCGACCGCCAGCAGCACACCGCCGACCAGGTCGACCTTTTCGGGCTCCTCCACCCGCTCGTGCGACGGGAGGCTGAACTGGATCATCACCATGGCGATCAGCGTCAGCGGGACGTTGATCCAGAACACGTAGCGCCAGTCGTGGAACAGGAAGACGATGAAGATCCCGTACAGCGGGCCCAGCACGCTGCCGAGCTCCTGCGCGGCCCCGATGCCGCCCAGCACGCCGGCGCGATTGCGCTGCGCCCACAGGTCGGCGCCCAGGGCGAGGGTGACCGGCAGCAGCGCGCCGCTGGCCACGCCCTGGATGGTGCGGCCGCCCACCAGGAGGTGGAAGTCGCCCCAGTGACCGGCCAGCGCGGTGACCACCGAGCCGACGATGAACAGCGCCAGGCTGACCTGCAGCACCAGCTTGCGCCCGAACCGGTCGGAGGCCCGGCCCAGCAGCGGCATGGCGGCGATGTAGCCCAGCAGGTACATCGTGATGATCCAGGTGATGCGCTGCAGCTGGTTAATCGGGATGTGAACGTCGGTCATGATGTCGCGCATGATCGTCACGACGACGTAGGCGTCCAGGGCGCCCAGCAGGACCGCCAGGCTGCCCGCGCTGATCGCTACGCGGCGCCCGGTGTGGCGCCCGGCCGGGGCCTCGGTCTCAGCGGTCACGAGCTCACCGGGGGCTTGGTGACCTGAACCTGCTCGCCCCAGTTGGACAGGGTGATCTGGGCGGAGTTGCCCGAGCTCTTCTGCAGGTTGGCCTGGACCAGCTGGTGGTCACCGGACTCCTGGATCCAGACCGTGCTCGGCACCGGTTGCGTCGCGTTGAACTGCGGAACGATCTTGTTCACCGCGTCCGCCGAGACGTTTCCGCTGATGCGAATGGTGTTCTGCCCGTTGATGTTGTCGCGGCCCTCGGCCTTGGCGTTGGTGAAGTTGGCCAGCGCGTTGCCCAGCCCACTGTCGGGGTTGAGCAGCACCGAGACGTCATAGACGTCGGCGGCCTTGCCGAAGTCGCTCCACTTGTTCGGGGTCAGGGTGGCGTACAGGGTCCCGTCGAGCACCACGAAGTTGGCGTCGATGTCGGACCCACCCAGGGTGATGGTGGCGTTTCCCTGTGCGGCGGTGGCCGGTGCCGTGGTGAGGTCACCGGTCAGCGTCTTGATGGGCAACCCCTGGATCTTGCCCTGGACGCTGAGCGCGATGTGCGCGCTCTTCACGTTCTTGGTGGCGTCGGCCGACTGCTTGACCAGGGTCGTGGCGTCGGGAAGCGGTGCGCCGCTCTGCTTTGAGCCCGACGAGCAGCCGGCGATCAAGGCGGTGGCGAGGGTCAGGGATGCGATGACGGCCGATAGACGGCGGCGGGTCTGCATACTCTGCATCGTAGAGGGTGCCGGTGACTGCCCTGACGAACGCGGGGTCCCGGTGTCGCGCGGGCGCCGGTGTTTGCCCTGCTCATCCGCCTGGGAGTGGGCCAATTAGCCTAGGGGGATGTTTACCGGGATTGTCGAGGAACTCGGCGAGGTGACGGCTCGCGACGTCCTTTCCGACGCGGCGCGGCTGACCATCCGCGGCGCGGTCGTGACCGCCGACGCGGGCCACGGCGACTCGATCGCCGTCAACGGCGTCTGCCTGACCGTCGCCGAGCTGTTGCCCGGCGGTCAGTTCACCGCCGACGTGATGGCCGAATCGCTCAACCGGTCCAACCTGGGCGAATTGCAGGTCGGCAGCCGGGTGAACCTGGAGCGCGCCGCGGCCGTCAACAGCCGGCTGGGCGGGCACATCGTGCAGGGCCACGTCGACGGGACCGGCCGGATCGTGGCGCGGACCCCGTCCGAGCACTGGGAAGTGGTGCGCATCGAGATGCCCGCCGCGGTGGCCCGCTACGTCGTGGAGAAGGGCTCGATCACGGTCGACGGGATTTCGCTGACGGTGTCCGGGCTGGGCAGCGAGCCGGGGGACTGGTTTGAGGTCTCGCTGATTCCCACCACCCGGGAACTGACCACGTTGGGCAGCGCGCCGGTGGGGACGCCGGTGAACCTGGAAGTCGACGTCATCGCGAAATACGTTGAGCGGTTGATGACCCGCTGACCGGAGTTGTCCCGCCGGCACCCTCTCCGGCCGACCACCGGGTGATCACCTGACCGGCGAAGTCGAGCATCCGGTCAAGGCTGGGGAACATCGCGAAGGCATCCACGATCGCCTCGTCGGCTCCGGAGGCTGCGAGGCGCTCGAGCTCGTCGACCACAGCGGCAACGGACGTGCCCGGCTCGAGGTTGATCCGCATGGCCGTCTTCAGCGCGTCCGGATCGCGGCCGGCGTCCCGGGCCGCACGGCGCGCGATCGACCACAGGTGATCGGTGACCTCGTCCTGCAGCCCCTCGACCCCGAGCCAGCCCGTGCCGCTGCGGCCGACCCGGCGCATGGCGGCCTCGCTGGCACCGCCGATCCAGATCGGCGGGCCGCCGGCCTGGACCGGGCGCAGGTCGGCGTGGACCGGCGGCAGCGTGAAGAACTCGCTGTCCCAGGACACCGTGGTGGTCGTCCACCACTCGCGCAGGAACGCCAGCAGGTCGTCGAGCATCCGGCCGCGCCGGTGCCAGTCCGCGCCGCGGGCGATGTCGTGTTCGTCCTTCATCCACCCGATCCCCACGCCGACGTCGAGGCGGCCGTCGCTGAGCACGTCGAGGGTGGTCAGCAGGCGGGCCAGGTGCACCGGCTCGTAGTAGAAGGTGCTGAGCGTGCTGGCGTTCAGCCGCACCCGGCTGGTCGCCGTCGCGGCGACCGTCCAGAGCAGCACCGGATCGAGGTAGCGCGTCATCTGCGGCGGGTAGGGCTGCTCTTTGCCCGGATAGGTGCTGCGCATATCGACCGGCGTGACCAGTCGATCGCCGACCCAGACGGTGTCGTAGCCAAGGTCCTCGAGGCCACGGCAGAACGCGCTCAGACCGGCCGCGCTGCTGATAGCGGGCCCGACGATGGGCAGTGCGAAGCCAAGCTTCATCGGATCATCCTTTCGATGATGTATCAACCATTACTGGGGCGCTCAGCCGGGAACCGTGGCGCCGAGGGCGAAGTTGAAATTTCCGACCCCGTGGCGGGCCAGGCCCATCATGACCAGGCCCGTTCCTTCCAGCCAGTGCGCCATGTTCAGGCCGCCGACGTCGAGCGGGCGCAGCCCGAGGCTCTCGATGAACTCCGCCACCCGCGCCTTGGCGGGCGCGTCGTCGCCGGCGATGAACACGTCGAGCGGTCGACCCTGGGCCAGGACAACGCCGAAGACGGTGTTGAACGCCTTCACCACGCCGGCGCCGGCCGGGGCCGCCTTGGCGACTTGCTGTGCGACCGAGGTGCCATCGGGAATGGCCAGTCCGTCGGCCGCGGGGTTGAAGGGATTGCTGATGTCGACGATGACCTTGCCCACGAGGGCGTCTCCGTACTGCTCGACGACCGGAACGACGTCGGCGTACAACACCGAAACGATGACGATGTCGCCGGCCGGAACGGCGCCGAACTCTCCGGTCGTGGCGCCGCCCCCGAGGGCCTTGGCCAGGTCGGCCGCCTTGGACTCGTCGCGGCCGATGATCTCGACGCTATTGCCGCCCGCTACCGCCAGCGCGCCGATGGCGCGGGCCATGTTCCCGGTGCCGATGATGCTGATGCCGCTCATGAGGTGTCCCGTCCTGACTTCCGAGAAAAAAGGTTGACTCGTCCACCTTATGGGGATTTTGATGACGCGTCAACCAAATGGCGGTAGCATGGGGAACCGATGGAACCGAACTGGCTGAATCCCCGCGAAGACCGCGCCTGGCGGGCCTTCCAGCACGCGAATCATCAGCTCAGCGTGCACCTGAACCGGGGCCTGCAGGAATCGGGCTTGTCCGGCGCCGACTACCAGATCTTGGCGGTGCTCTCCGAGCACGACGGGGACCGCCTCCCCGCCCACGAGCTATGCAACACGCTGGGCTGGGAAAAGAGCCGTGTCTCCCATCAGGTGCGCCGCATGGAGCAGGACGGGCTGATCAGCCGGGAGCCCAACCCGGACGACGCCCGCAGCACCATGGTCTGCCTGCTGCCGGCCGGCCGCGCCGCCATCGAGAAGGCGGCGCCCAAGCACGTGGCGGATGTCCGCCGGAACTTCATCGACCTACTCAGCCCAGCCGAGCTCGACATGCTCGCCGCCCTCAACGAACGGGTCTTGCGCCACCTGGCCGAAGACGGCGACCCCTCGGCCGAAGCCGCGCCGTCATGACGACAGGCCGCTAGTCGCGGCGTCACGCGCCGCGGCAGCGGCCTGCCTTTGGATCAGCTGGTTGCTCGGCTGATTACACCGGACGCCAGATGGGGCCTTCCCAGTAACCCCAATGGTTCATGCCGGGATCCCAGACGATCTGGGCCCACGGCGCCCACGGTGGCGGCGGGGGCGGCGGTCCCGCCCACGGCGGAGCCCCGTAGCCGGCCGGGCCGCCATAGTTGTCGTCCCAGTCACGGCAGTTGTTCCAGTTCTGGTAAGGGCCCCAGCCCGGGTCCCACTGCTCGCCCGGGCACCAGTGGTGGTGATCCATGGGCGGCGGAGGAGGCGCCGCCGCGGCGGTGCCCGTGGCCAGTCCGAGTGCGGACATAGCCAAGCCGCCGGCAGCGAGCGCGCCGGTGCACAGCCGGGCCCACGGTCGTGTTTGTGTGTTGGTATTCATGGGGCAGTATTTACCCGCGATAATGCGGGCGAAACCCGGCTTTGTCGTTTGCTCATGTCAAATTTTGAGCACAGCCAACGCATATCTGGCGCAAAGGGTTTCGGTGTATAGGAGCTTTTCATCGGGTTATTTTTGGCACCAGGTGACGATATCGCGGGTCGGGCACACCATTTTGCCGGCCGCTTCCCTGTTTGCGGAAGGGCCCTCTCCTTCGCATCACGCAGTTATCATTCCGGCGACGAATATCGCGGCGGCACCGACGGCCAAGGGCGGCGAAAACTGTGATCCCGGCAACGATTACCAGGGTGCCGAGGCCCGCTCTGGCCCCGAGAGGCCGCGGGGATCCGTGGCGCCGAGATACGTGCGCGCTCATCGCAAGTGGTCAGGCGGTCGTGCCGCCGGCGCGCCCGGCGGTGCGGCGCGATCCGAGGCCGTCCCGCTGATCAAACCGCGGCAATAACCGCGCGGTCGCCGTGGTTCATACTGAATGCAACACGTGGGCTTCTCGTGTGAGCCGTTTCGACAGTGTTCCCGCCGGGCAGCGGGGACGGCGAGGTAGCAAAGATGACGAGGTTGGACTCCGTCGAAAGGGCGGTTGCCGACATTGCGGCCGGCAAGGCCGTCATCGTCATCGACGACGAGGACCGGGAGAACGAGGGCGATCTGATCTTCGCCGCCGAGAAGGCGACGCCGGAGATGGTGGCCTTCATGGTGCGCTACACCTCCGGATACCTCTGTGTGCCGCTGGACGGCGAGATCTGCGACCGGCTGGGGTTGCTGCCGATGTACGCGGTGAACCAGGACAAGCACGGCACCGCCTACACCGTCACGGTCGACGCCAGACGGGGTGTGGGCACCGGGATTTCGGCCTCGGACCGGGCCACCACGATGCGGCTGCTCGCCGATCCCACCAGCGTCGCCGACGATTTCACCCGGCCTGGTCACGTTGTTCCGTTGCGCGCCAAGGACGGTGGCGTATTGCGCCGCCCAGGTCACACCGAGGCCGCCGTCGACCTGGCCCGGCTGGCCGGGCTCCAGCCCGCCGGCGCCATCTGCGAGATCGTCAGCCAGAAGGACGAAGGCTCGATGGCGCAGACCGACGAACTGCGGGTCTTCGCCGACGAACACGACCTCGCCATGATCACCATCGCCGACCTGATCGAGTGGCGACGCAAACACGAGAAGCACATCGCCCGGATCGCCGAGGCCCGGATACCGACCCGGCACGGCGAGTTTCGCGCCATCGGCTACGCCAGCATCTATGAAGAGGTCGAACACGTCGCGCTGGTGCGCGGGGACATCTCGGGCCCGAACTCCGACGGTGACGACGTGCTGGTGCGGGTGCACTCCGAATGCCTGACCGGTGACGTGTTCGGTTCGCGCCGCTGCGATTGCGGGCCGCAGCTGGACGCCGCGATGGCCATGGTCGCCCGCGAGGGACGCGGCATCGTGTTGTACATGCGCGGCCACGAGGGGCGCGGCATCGGGCTGATGCACAAGCTGCAGGCCTATCAGCTGCAAGACGCCGGTGAAGACACCGTCGACGCCAACCTCAAGCTCGGATTGCCGGCCGACGCAAGGGATTACGGGATCGGCGCGCAGATCCTGGTGGATCTCGGGGTGCGCTCGATGCGGCTGCTGACCAACAACCCGGCCAAGCGGGTCGGGCTGGACGGGTACGGCCTGCACATCATCGAGCGGGTGCCGCTGCCGGTGCGCGCCAACGCGGAGAACATCCGCTACCTGATGACCAAACGGGACAAGATGGGCCATGACCTGGCCGGACTGGATGACTTTCACGAATCCGTCCATCTGCCAGGCGAATTCGGCGGTGCTCTGTGAGCCCTGCCGAGGGTGTGCCGGAGGTTGCGCCGCTCGATGCGTCCGGCCTGCGCCTGGCCCTGGTTGCGAGCACCTGGCATAGCGAGATCTGCGACGCGCTGCTTGAGGGTGCCCGCAAGGTGGCCTCCGAATCGGGTATCGACGACCCGACGGTGGTCCGGGTGATCGGCGCGATCGAGATCCCGGTGGTCGCACAGGAACTCGCCCGCAATCACGATGCCGTCGTCGCGCTGGGCGTCGTGATCCGCGGGCAGACACCGCATTTCGAGTACGTCTGCGATGCGGTGACCCAGGGGCTGACCCGAGTGTCGTTGGACACTTCCACGCCGGTGGCCAACGGTGTGCTCACCACCGACACCGAGCAGCAGGCCCTGGACCGGGCCGGCCTTCCGGAGTCGGCCGAGGACAAAGGGGCCCAAGCCACGCTGGCGGCCCTGACCACCGCGCTGACCCTGCGTGAGTTGCGCTCTCGGTCGTGACGTCGCCTCCGGACCGCGAGACCTGGGATGCGGTGCTGCGTCCCCACCGCACACCGTTATTCGCCTACGGGGCGGCGTTCGTGATCGCCGCGGCGCACATCGCGGTGGGCGTGCTGCTCAAGGTGGGGTCCACCGGGGTGGTCTTTCAGACCTCGGACCAGGTGGCGATCGCGGTGCTCGGTCTGGTCATCGCCGGCATTGTGTTGTTGTTCGCCCGCCCACGGCTGCGTATCGGGCCGGCCGGCGTCTCGGTTCGAAACCTGTTGGGCGACAAGCTGATCGAATGGCCGGACGTTGCCGGGGTGTCGTTTCCGGTGGGTCACCGTTGGGCGCGCGTCGACCTGCCCGACGACGAGTACATTCCGGTGATGGCCATCCAGGCCGTCGACAAGGGCCGGGCGGTGGCCGCCATGGACACCGTGCGCTCGCTGCTGGCACGCTATCGACCGGACCTGCAGACACACTGAGCGCTGTACCATCAGCCGATGGCACTCCAGGCACGGGTGGCCGCGGTCCTCGCAGTTGCCCTGCTGACGCTCAGCGGATGCAGCGTGGTGGTGGGGGGACGGGCCGTCCGGGCGTCCGGCCAGCCCGCGGCAACGCCGACCACGACGGTCCAACGCCCGCCGGCGCATGCCCAAGACCTGCTGCTGCACAGTGGCGATGACACGCCGCTCGGCGCGGCCAGCGCGATCCCGGTGGGCGACAACTACTTCACCAGCGCCCGGCCACCGGACTGCTCGGCCGCGCTGCTGTTCGAGGGCTCGCCGCTGCGACCCGCCGGCGCCTCGGACCACGCCGAATCGGCGTACCAGTTCAGCGATCAGGCGACGTACGCCGAGTCGGTCGACATCTACGACAACGCGCTCGACCCCCGACACGAGGTGGTGAGTGATTTCGTCTCCGTCGCCCAGTGCCGGCACGACGCCGTGGGCATCTCGCCGTACGGCCAGGCGACGCCGATGCGGCTGAGCGGGTTCGCCACCCCATCCGAAGGCGTCCTGGTGTGGACGATGAACCAGCCGGCCTGGACCTGCGATTACGGGTTGGCCGTGCTGCCGCACGTGGCCCTGCTGCTGTCGGCCTGCAACAACGCCCCTGGATTCCCCATGGCGGATTGGGCGGCGAAACGCCGGGCACAGGTCGACGGGCGCACCGCTTAGCCGCGGCGGCCCGCCGCCTGGTGATTTAGCGCTGTGGTCGGGAAGCCCGAGCCGGAGGCACTCAGTACCGAGTGCAGTCCGTCATCATTTGCTGGAAAATGGGCAGGGCCTGCTGGGCCCCCTGGTTGTGCTCGATCGCGTGCAGCAGGTTCACCCGTTGATCCGGCGACGACGCCAGGTACTGCTGCAAGAACTGCTGGTTGGGCGGCGACTGGTCGAGGTACTGGGCGGCCATCGGGTTCTCCGCATGCACGGCCCGCATCGCCTGGTCGTAGCTACAGGTGGTGTGGATCATCGGACCGTAATCGGGATCGGCCGATGCGACCCCGGCACCAGCGGTCGACGCCAATGCCAGACCGCCCACCGTGACGGCCAGTTTGGCCAACGAGCGCTTCATCATTTACGGACTCCCTCCATTGCTCTGCCCCCACTCTAACGTTGAGCTAGAAGCTTGGTAGCCAGAACGGAAGCCGTCCAAACCGCCGCGACCGCCCGCGGGGCCCGTCACGGGTCGTCTACCTGCGCGGTTGATCCTTCTTCGGTTGGGTGGCTCCAGCTGCTCGGCAACAGCGGCAGGCCCGGGTCGGCGTCCGGCGCCGCGCCGCCGAGCGTGGTCAGGCCGGCGGGGGCGGCGTCGGCGTGCCGGGCGGTGCCGGCGAACCCGATGGGCCCCGCGCCCCGCGCCGAGGCCGTCGTCGCGGCGACGCCGGGATCGTCCGCGACCGAACCGGGGTCCAGGTACTCGTAGCGGTAGCCGGGGTCGATCAGACCCGGCCGGGGACGCCTGCGGCGCCGGGCCTGCTCCCGCCGGGCGGAGGCGCTCGGCACCGCGCGGCCGGCTACTAGCCTGGATCTGTGCCCGATCCCGCCACCTACCGCCCCGCGCCCGGGTCCATCCCGGTCGAGCCCGGCGTCTACCGATTCCGGGATACCTACGGGCGAGTCATCTACGTCGGCAAGGCCAAGAGCCTGCGCAGCCGGCTGACGTCATACTTCGCCGACATCGCCAGCCTGCATCCACGCACCCGGCAGATGGTGACCACCGCGGCCAAGGTCGAGTGGACGGTGGTCAACACCGAAGTCGAGGCGCTGCAACTCGAATACAACTGGATCAAGGAGTTCGACCCGCGGTTCAACGTCCGCTATCGCGACGACAAAACCTATCCGGTGCTGGCGGTCACCCTCAACGAGGAGTTCCCCCGGCTGATGGTCTACCGCGGCCCCCGCCGCAAGGGGGTGCGCTACTTCGGGCCGTACTCGCACGCGTGGGCCATCCGGGAGACGCTGGACCTGCTCACCCGGGTGTTTCCGGCCCGCACCTGCTCGGCGGGAGTGTTCAAGCGGCACAAGCAGATCGATCGTCCTTGCCTGCTCGGCTACATCGACAAGTGCTCGGCACCGTGCATCGGCAGGGTCAGCGCGGAGCAGCACCGCCAGATCGTGGACGACTTCTGCGACTTCCTGTCCGGCAAGACCGACCGGTTCGCCCGGGAGCTGGAACAGCAGATGAACGCCGCGGCCGAGCGGCTCGATTTCGAGCGGGCCGCGCGGTTGCGTGACGACCTGGGCGCGGTGAAGCGGGCGATGGAAAAGCAGGCCGTGGTCCTCGGCGACGGCACCGACGCCGACGTGGTGGCGTTCGCCGACGACGAGCTGGAGGCCGCGGTGCAGGTGTTCCACGTCCGCGGCGGCCGGGTCCGCGGCCAGCGCGGCTGGATCGTCGAAAAGTCCGCCGACCCCGGCGATTCCGGCGAGGAACAGCTGGTCGAGCAGTTCCTGACCCAGTTTTACGGCGAGCAGGCCGAATTGGGCGGCGCCGCAGACGAATCCGTGAACCCGGTGCCGCGGGAGGTGCTGGTGCCCTGCCTGCCGTCCAACACCGACGAGCTGACCAGTTGGCTGTCCGGCCTGCGCGGATCCCGGGTGGTGCTGCGGGTGCCGCAGCGCGGCGACAAACGCGCGCTGGCCGAAACCGTGCAGCGCAACGCGAAAGAGGCGCTGCAGCAACACAAGCTGCGGCGCGCCGGCGACTTCAACGCCAGATCCGCTGCGCTGCAGAACATCCAGGAGGCCCTCGGCTTGTCCGAGGCGCCGCTGCGCATCGAATGTGTGGACATCAGCCACGTCCAGGGCACCGACGTGGTGGGCTCGCTGGTGGTGTTCGAGGACGGTCTGCCGCGCAAATCGGACTACCGGCACTTCGGGATCCGGGAAGCCGCCGGGCAGGGCCGCTCCGACGACGTCGCCTCCATCGCCGAGGTGACCCGGCGTCGCTTCGCCCGTCACCTGAGCGAGCAGAACGATCCGAATATGCTTTCCGCGGAAGGAAAGTCGCGCCGTTTCGCCTACCCCCCGAATTTGTACGTCGTCGACGGCGGTGCCCCGCAGGTCAACGCGGCCAGCGCGGTGCTCGAGGAACTCGGCATCACCGACGTCGCGGTGATCGGCCTGGCCAAGCGGCTGGAAGAGGTGTGGGTGCCCTCGGAGCCCGACCCGGTCATCATGCCGCGCAACAGCGAGGGGCTGTATCTGCTGCAACGCGTCCGTGACGAGGCGCACCGGTTCGCGATCGCCTACCATCGCAGCAAGCGATCCAAACGAATGACGGCATCGGTGCTGGATTCGGTGCCAGGATTGGGAGAACATCGCCGAAAGGCGTTGGTAAGCCATTTCGGATCGATAGCCCGCCTCAAGGAGGCCACCGTCGACCAGATCACCGCCGTTCCCGGCATCGGTGTGGCGACCGCCACCGCCGTCCTGGAGGCGCTGCGGCCCCAGCAGTCCCCCGATGAGTCCAGGGCGGCCCAATGACGGGCCCGGGCGAGTTCGCGGGCGGCCCCTCGGTGGACGCCCCGGCCGGTATCGACGTCGTGCTGGTGACCGGGTTATCCGGGGCCGGGCGGGGTACCGCGGCCAAGGTGCTCGAGGACCTCGGCTGGTATGTGGCCGACAACCTGCCCCCGCAACTGATCACCCGGATGGTCGATTTCGGTCTGGCGGCCGGCTCGCGGATCACCCAGCTGGCGGTGGTGATGGACGTGCGGTCGCGCGGCTTCACCGGCGACCTGGACTCGGTGCGCACTGAGCTGGCCACCCGAAACATCGCCCCGCGCGTGGTGTTCATGGAAGCATCGGACGACATGCTGGTGCGCCGCTACGAGCAGAATCGCCGCAGCCATCCGCTGCAGGGCGATCAGACCCTGGCCGAGGGCATCGCCGCCGAGCGCCGCATGCTGGCCTCGGTTCGCGCCACCGCCGACTTGATCATCGACACCTCGACGCTGTCGGTGCGCGGCTTGCGCGAGACCATCGAGCGGGCGTTCGGCGGCGCCGCCAGCGCCACCACCAGCGTCACGGTCGAATCGTTCGGCTTCAAATACGGCCTGCCAATGGACGCCGACATGGTCATGGACGTCCGGTTCCTGCCGAACCCGCACTGGGTCGACGAATTGCGGCCCCGCACCGGGCAGGACCCCGCGGTGCGCGATTACGTATTGAGCCAGCCGGGCGCGGCCGAGTTCCTCGACGCCTACCATCGATTGCTATCTCTGGTCGTCGACGGCTACCGCCGGGAGGGCAAGCGCTATATGACGGTCGCGATCGGCTGCACCGGCGGCAAGCATCGCAGCGTCGCGATCGCCGAGGCGCTGGTGCAGTTGCTCAAGGCCCAGAAGGGCGAAGCCCAACTGTCGGTGCGGGTGCTGCATCGGGATCTGGGCCGCGAATGACCGAGCCGATGAACCGGGGCATCGTCGCGATGGGCGGTGGACACGGCCTGTACGCGACGCTGTCGGCGGCCCGCCGGCTCACGCCCTACGTGACCGCGGTGGTGACCGTCGCCGACGATGGTGGTTCTTCCGGGCGGCTGCGCAGCGAACTGGATGTGGTGCCCCCGGGTGATTTGCGAATGGCGTTGGCGGCCTTGGCATCTGACAGCCCGCACGGGCGACTGTGGGCGACCATCCTGCAGCACCGGTTCGGGGGCAGCGGGGCGCTGGCCGGGCATCCGATCGGCAACCTGATGCTGGCCGGGCTGTCCGAGGTGCTGGCCGACCCGGTGGCCGCCCTCGACGAGCTGGGGCGCATCCTCGGCGTCAAGGGCAGGGTGCTGCCGATGTGCCCGATCGCGCTGCAGATCGAGGCCGACGTCTCCGGGCTGGAAAGCGACCCGCGGATGTTCCGGCTGATCCGCGGTCAGGTGGCGATCGCGACCACGCCGGGCAAGGTGCGCCGCGTGCGGCTGTTGCCGGACAACCCGCCGGCGACGCGGCAGGCCGTCGACGCGATCATGGCCGCCGATCTGGTTGTGCTGGGCCCGGGGTCGTGGTTCACCAGCGTGATCCCGCACGTGCTGGTGCCCGGACTGGCGGCGGCGCTGCGGGCGACCACCGCGCGGCGCGCCCTGGTGCTCAATCTGGTGGCCGAACCGGGGGAGACGGCGGGGTTCTCCGTCGAGCGTCACCTGCACGTGCTGGCCCAGCATGCACCGGGATTCACCGTGCACGACATCATCATCGACGCCGAACGGGTGCCCAGCGAGCGGGAGCGCGAGCAATTGCGCCGCACCGCCACACTGCTTTCGGCCGAGGTCCACTTCGCCGATGTGGCCAGACCTGGTACACCTTTACATGATCCAGGCAAGCTCGCGGCGGCCCTGGACGGGGTCCGGGCGGCCCACAAGGCTCCGGGAGCGTCTTCGGTCACGGCCACCGCGGATATTCGGGTCGACGGTGCAAGTGAGGGGTGACGACGCGTGGCGATGACGACCGAAGTCAAGGACGAACTGAGCCGCCTCATTGTGAAATCGGTCAGCGCCCGCCGCGCGGAGGTCACGTCCCTGCTGCGGTTCGCCGGTGGACTGCATATCGTCGGCGGCCGCGTTGTCGTCGAAGCCGAGGTGGACCTGGGCAACGTCGCGCGGCGCTTGCGCAAGGACATTTTCGAACTCTACGGATACAACGCCGTCGTGCATGTGTTGTCCGCCAGTGGAATTCGCAAGAGCACCCGGTACGTGTTGCGGGTCGCCAATGACGGCGAGGCGCTGGCCCGCCAGACCGGTCTGCTCGACAATCGCGGCCGCCCGGTGCGCGGGCTGCCGGCCCAGGTGGTGGGTGGCAGCGTCGGCGACGCGGAAGCCGCCTGGCGCGGGGCGTTCCTGGCGCACGGTTCGCTGACCGAGCCGGGGCGGTCCTCGGCGCTGGAAGTCAGTTGCCCCGGTCCGGAAGCCGCGCTGGCGTTGGTGGGTGCCGCGCGACGGCTCGGTGTCAGCGCGAAGGCCCGCGAGGTGCGCGGCGCCGACCGGGTGGTGGTGCGCGACGGCGAGGCGATCGGCGCGTTGCTGACCCGGATGGGCGCCCAGGACACCCGGCTGGTGTGGGAGGAGCGCCGGATGCGGCGCGAGGTCCGGGCCACGGCCAACCGGCTCGCCAACTTCGACGACGCCAACCTGCGCCGGTCGGCGCGGGCGGCGGTGGCGGCCGCGGCCCGGGTGGAGCGGGCGCTGGAAATCTTGGGCGACACCGTCCCCGACCATTTGGCCTCGGCCGGCAAGCTGCGCGTCGAGCACCGGCAGGCATCGCTGGAGGAGCTGGGCCGGCTCGCGGACCCGCCGATGACGAAAGACGCTGTGGCGGGCCGAATTCGGCGGCTGCTGTCGATGGCCGACCGCAAGGCGAAGGTCGAGGGCATTCCCGACACCGAGTCGGCGGTGACGCCGGATCTCCTCGAGGACGCTTAGGCCGGTGCCGATGCACACCGAAAGCGCGTCGTAGCGCGACCCGTCCTGGCAAAGTCGCGGGCGCGGCGCGGAGCCGTCGCGGTACCTCGGCCCGCAATGTCGGATCGGTCGGCAGTGACGATGGGCCTGCGCTGCGGACACGCCATCGTGACTCACCCGCCGCCCCCTGCCGCGGCGAATTCTATGAATTGAATGATTTGTATAAGTTGGATATGAGCCGGCGCTTTCGATAGCGTTCTTCTGGACGAATTCCGGGACCGAAATAGCGGTTGGGTCCGGTCAAGCGCTGATTGGTCGCGCTGCTCGTGTGTAGCAAATTCATAGAGATCGCATAATTTCTTTGAAAGCGCTATGAGTCCCGGGCGTATCGGCCGCACCGCCCCGAATATGTGCTCCACCACCTATTTCTCAGTGACTCCGTGCTTGCGGCCTCGTGCTGAGGGTCGCGCGGCGCGCCGCCGCGCAGTCCCTGTGGCTAAGGAATCCTGCGGCCAACGCAATTTGTGATACCGAGATTTTTATTCACCAATAGCCGCCCGGGGAACACGCCTTTCGGCTTTTCACCATCTATTCACCGGCTCGCCGTGCCGCATTTGCACGAGGTAGAGGGGTTTATCGGCGGCGCGCTTGCCAAACCGCCGACTCCCGGCGCTCGCAGCCCCGCGCGGCGGCACCGGCGAGCCCGGCCGAGCTTGGCGAAGGGCGATTTCGTAACCCCTGGCTAGTGTCTCGTCTACAAGACGACATGCCCGCCGCCCAGCAAACTCATAGCCGATGTGCTGGCGGCGGTACGGACTGGGCCGGCGGTGGCGACACGGCCGGAGGCGGAGGAATGCATGGATTTCGGGTCGTTACCGCCGGAGATCAACTCCGGCAGGATCTACTCAGGGCCGGGGTCGGCGCCGTTACTGGCAGCCGCGGCGGCCTGGAACGGGTTGGCAGCCGAATTGCATTCGGCCGCAGCGTCGTACGGTTCGGCAATCGCGGAGCTGCGCACCTCCTGGCACGGGCCTTCGTCGACGGCGATGGCCGGCGCGGCGGCACCCTTCATCGCGTGGCTCGACGGCACCGCGGTGCAGGCCGAGCAGACCGCCGCCCAAGCCACGGCGGCAGCGGCGGCTTATGAGGCCGTCTTCGCGGCCACGGTCCCGCCGCCGGTGATCGTGGCCAACCGGGCATTGTTGGCGTCGTTGATCGCGACCAACGTGCTGGGCCAGAACACTGCGGCGATCGCGGCCACGGAGGCCCAGTACGCCGAGATGTGGGCCCAGGACGCCGCCGCGATGTACGCCTATGCCGGCGCGTCGGCGGTCGCGACCCGGCTCAGCCCGTTCGGCGCGCCACCGACGACCGCCGACGCCAACGCGGAGGCCGACCAGTCGGCCGCGGTCACCTCCGCGCTGCAGTCGTCGACCGCCTCCGGCGTGGAATCGGCACTGTCAGAAGCGGTTTCGCAGGCTCCGGTCGCGGCGCAGGTGAACGCGACCGCGGTAACGGCGGCGGCTCAACTCCCGCTGAGCCTGACGGACATCACCGGGATTCTGAAGACCTTCAACAGCGTCATGGGCACCATCTCCGGGCCGTACACGCCGCTCGGCGTGGCGAACCTGGCGAAGAACTGGTACCAGATCGCCCTCAGCATCCCGAGCGTCGGGACGGGCATCCAAGGAATCGGACCCCTCTTGCACCCCAAAGCGCTCAGCGGGGTCTTGGCGCCGCTGCTGCGCAGCGATCTCCTGACGGGCTCGACCGCGCTGTCGAGTGCGGGCACGGTTTCGGCGTCCGCGGGCCGCGCCGGCTTGGTCGGATCGTTGTCGGTGCCGGCGAACTGGGCCTCGGCGGTCCCGGCGGTCCGGACGGTGGCCGCCGAGCTGCCGGAGACCATCCTGGACGCCGCCCCCGCGATGGCCGTCAACGGTCAACAGGGCATGTTCGGCCCGACTGCCCTGTCGAGCCTGGCCGGACGCGCCGTCGGCGGGACCGCGACCCGCGCCGTCGCCGGGTCAACCGTTCGCGTGCCCGGTGCCGTGGCGGTCGACGACATCGCGACCACGTCCACCGTCATTGTGATTCCGCCGAACGCGAAATAGGAAGGTGCGGCAATGGTTTTCAGCGATTTCGCAACGCTGCCACCGGAGGTCATCTCCACCCAGATCTATGTCGGCCCGGGCGCCGGGCCGCTGCTGGCCGCCGCGGCGGCATGGGACGGGCTGGCCGCCGAATTGCACGGCACCGCGGCTTCCTACGCATCGGTGATCTCGGAACTGGTCGGCGAATCGTGGCAGGGCTCATCGTCGGAGTCCATGGCCGCCGCGGCGGCGCCCTACGTGGCGTGGATATCGACCACGGCAGGCCTGGCCGAGCAGACTGCCGCTCAGGCCCGGGCCGCGGCCGCCGCCTACGAGGCGGCATTGGCGGCCACGGTGCCGCCGGCGGCTGTGGCGGCGAACCGCAGCCTGCTCGCCACACTGTTGCAGACCAACATCTTGGGGCAGAACGATGCGGCGATCGCGGCGACCGAGGACGAGTACGGCCAGATGTGGGCCCAAGATGTCGCCGCCATGTTCAGTTATGCCGCCGCGTCGGAATCGGCCGGTGAGCTGACGCCGTTCGAGCAGGCGCCGGCCACCACCAACGACGCCGGACCGGCGACCCAGGCGGCCGCCGCGGCCGCGGCGGAGTCGACGTCGCTGTCGTCCTGGTTGAAGGAGATCGAGGCCTACATCACCTCGCTCACCGGTCAATACACCCAGTTCTGGCAGAACTTGATCGGGGGCGCCACGGGGAGCACGGAGATAGCACCGTTCTGGGAGACGCTGTATTCGAGCATTTCGCAGATCGGCACTCAGGCGACGTGGACCAACGTCGTCAATGCCACCATCAGCCTTGGTGTCTCGCAGTGGAAGAACTTCTTCATCTATGCGCCGTGGAGCGCCGCGATGGCCAAATCGTCGCTGGGCGCCGGGCTGGCGTCGCCCGGCCACATCGCCGCCGGCATCGCGGCAAAGCCCGTATCGGCGGTGCTGGGTAACGCGCCAACAGTGGGCAAGCTGTCGGTGCCGGCTAGCTGGGCGACGGCCGCCCCGGCGATCAGGCTGGCCTCCACCGCGCTACCGGGCACCAGCCTGGCCGCGGCCGCGGCGACGGATTTGTCGGGCCTGGTGAACGAGGCGACCCTGGGCAGTCTGGCGGGCGGCGCGCTGGGCAGCCCGGCATCGCGTGTCGTCAGCACCACGGGCATCCAGGCCCGCGCGATCACCGGCGAGCGCCGGCAGGGACCGGTCAAGCTCGACCGCATCATCGCCCAACTGCAGGAGATGCCCGACCAGGTGCAGCACTGGAACGTCGACGAGGCCGGCCTCGACGACCTGGTCGCCAAGCTCAGGACAACGCCGGGCGTGCACGCCGTGCACGTGACCGACGGAGAGGAAGTCGCGGTCGGATCCCCCGAATCGAAACTGGGGTAGCGCCTTGCGGTGCAACAGATTTCGTCTCAGTGGACCGGATCAACCGGGAAACCGCCATAGGGCCTCGAAGGAGGATGCATGAAACTGCTGCTAGCGCTTCTCGGTGTATCGCTGGGCATCGTCACCGCGGTACCCGCACACGCCGTCCCGGGAGAGGACGAGGCGGCCGCCGACGAGAACAACGAGGTCTTCATCGCCGATCTCCACAAGGTGGGGATCAGTTTTGCGAATCCGGACCAAGCCGTTGCCGCCGGAAAAGCGGTGTGCGGATTGATCTCTCGTGGCGTCTCCGGTCTTCAGCTCCTCAACGACCTGCGGGACAACAACCCCGCGCTGAGCACCAACGGCGCCGCCCAGTTCGCGACGATATCGGCGAAGTCGTACTGCCCACGTCAACTCGAGTCCGCCGAAGGCGGTAAGGGCAGCGGCTGACCGCCAACACCAACTGCCGCCGCATATCCATCACCCCCGAAGAGAAAAGCCTGATGTTGCAGCACCATTCGCCCGCCATTGAGCTGGGGCCAGTGATGGATTTCGGTGCCCTTCCGCCGGAAAGCAATTCGGGGCGGATGCATTCGGGCCCCGGCGCCGGATCAATGATGGACGCCGCCAAGGCCTGGGGCGTGCTGGGCGCCCAACTCGCTGACATGGCGCTGACCTACCGGGCGGTGATCGCCGAGCTGGAACCGGGAGGGCAGAGCGCGTCGACTACGCCGATCACCCAAGCCGTCGCACCCTATCTGGCGTGGCTCGACGCCACCGCCGCGCAGGCCCGGCAGACGGCCAGTCAGGCCACCGCGGCCGCGGCCGCCTACGGCTTGGCGCTTGCGGCGGTGGTGTCGCCCCATGCGATCGACGCCAACCGGTTGCGGCGGATTTCGCTGGCCGCGGCGAACTGTCTGGGCCAGCTCAGTCCGGCGGTCGCCGACGCCGACGCCGACTACGAACGGATGTGGGCGCAGGATGCCGCGGCCATGTATGCCTACGCCCGCGCGTCGGCCGGCGTCTGGAAGCTGACACCGTTCGATTCGCCGCCGCCCGCCGCCGACCCCGGCGAGCACATGACCGCGGCCCTGCACAGCGCGGCGGCCTTGTTGAGGGAACTCAGGTGTTTGAGCGCGAAGTCGACCGGTGCCGACAACGAGCTCAACTTGGACAGCGGCGCCGTTGCCGACAACAGGGACGTATCAAAGGTGGCCAGCGGCGAGGTGGACAGCGCGCCCAGCGCTTCGGAGATGGTTGAGATCACTTGTCGGCCAGTCGTTATGACCTCCGGTGCGACGGTCAGGGTCCAGTTGCGAGACGGCGGGGTGACCCCCACGGGCTCGCCGGGGTCGGCGGCGGGCGGCGGCGAATCGAACGGATGTGGGCGCAGGATGCCGCGGCCATGTATGCCTACGCCCGCGCGTCGGCCGGCGTCTGGAAGCTGACAC
>NZ_LZMG01000269.1:0-22776 GCF_001673615.1 Mycobacterium sp. 1245499.0 | reverse complement strand
CCGGCGACTATTTCCAGGTCGACTCGGCCCGGCTGTGGGACGTGCCCGACGTGCCGGTCGGCATCGGGGTGGCGATGGCGGGTGCCCGGGGCGTCGACAAGTTCGCCAAGCTGGCCGACCACCTCATTGCGGTGGAGCCGGACGCCGAACTCGTCAGGGAATGGCACTCCGCCCGCCAAGCCGCCAACCTCGCGGGCGGCGGACGGGTGGTCGGCCAGATACCGGTCTCCTGGGATCCCGACCGCGACACCGCGGTGAAGCGTGCACACGACCAGTTCCGCTGGTTTGCCGGCGGCTGGAAGGTCAACGCGGATCTGCCGACGCCGGCCGGCTTCGCCGGGGCGACCCAGTACGTGCGGCCCGAAGACGTCGCCGAGACCATTCCCTGCGGTCCTGACCTCGATGCCATCGTCGAGGGCGTCCGGCCGTACTGGGAGGCCGGGTTCACCGACATCGCGCTGGTGCAGATCGGCGGGGAAGCCCAGGAGCGGTTCCTCGCCGAGGCCGCGGAGCCTTTGCTCGCGGCGTTGCGCGACGCAGCAAACTGATCGCAGGTTTGACCGCTTCCCGCCCGGGTATCCGCGTTCGCAGTCGTGCGGAGCCGGCCAACGCGCGTCGGGACGTCGGCAGAGCTGGGACGTGACGGGCGTTCCGGCGGCGTTGGCCCCGCAAATCGCCGCCGCACCGCCGGTGGCCCGGACACAGGTCTTCCGGCGAAGCAAGGGGGAGTGAAAGTTGAGCGATCAGACCGACGGCACCACGAACACACTCGTCAAGGTCCTCAGCGGTGCCAGTTTCGGACTCGGCGTCAGCGAATTGGTCGCCCCGGGCAAAGTGGCCGCAATCGCGGGCGTGGATGACACCAGCCGGTCGCGACGGGTGATCCGCGCGCTCGGGGTCCGCGAATGCGGCCATGGCGCCGCGCTGCTCGGCGGTCCCGCCAAGCTGGTGTGGACCCGGGTGGCCGGGGACGTCCTGGACATGGCCCTGTTGATCGCGGGCGTGGCCGCCCGCGGCCCGGGGCGACGCCGCCAGGGCGCCATCTCGGCGGCACTGCTGTCCGGTATCGCCGGACTGGACCTGTACACGGCGCTACGCACGACCGGCAACGGGGCCGCATCAGGCGCTCCAGCGCTACGAGCTCTTTGAGGCGAAAGTAATCGGTGATTCGCAGGAAGGGACCGACGATGTCAAACGAGTTGCAAGGCAAGAAGATTGCGATTTTGGCGGCCGACGGTGTGGAAAAAGTCGAGCTCGAACAGCCGCGTGCGGCGCTGCAGGAGGCCGGCGCAAAAGTCCAGTTGCTGTCGCTGAAGGACGGCGAAATCCAGGCGCGTAATCACGATCTGGAACCGGCGGGAACGTTTGCCGTCGACCGCAAGGTATCCGAGGCGTCCGTGGACGACTTCGACGGCCTGGTGCTGCCGGGCGGCACGGTGAACCCGGACAAGCTGCGCATGGACAAATCCGCGGTGTCTTTCGTTCGCGATTTCGTCGGATCGGGCAAGCCGGTGGCGGCCATCTGTCATGGCCCCTGGACGCTGGTGGAAGCCGGTGTGGCAGTGGGCCGGACGCTGACCTCGTACGCCAGTATCCGCACCGATCTGCGCAACGCGGGTGCCCATGTCGTCGACGAGGAGGTCGTCGTCGACGGCAACCTGATCACCAGCCGTTCCCCATCGGATCTTCCGGCGTTTTGCGCGACCATCCTCAAGCAATTCGCGCAGGCGACTACCGGCTGACCGCGACTTTTCGGCCGTTCCGTTTGAATGCGCCGGTTTGCGGGCATTATCCCGCCAAGCCGTGATGAGCGGCAATCCTTGTAGGGTTCTCGAAAGGCCAACAGTGACAACCGCGTATCCCGAGCCCGTTGTTTCACCGGTGCCAAACGTGTATCAGCCGCAGGAGGACTCCCGTTTGCTGGTGGACGTGATGCACGATTCCGGCCTGATCCCGGGGCGTCGTGTGCTCGATCTCTGCACGGGCAGCGGGTTCGTCGCGATCGCGGCTGCCGCGATGGGATGCGCGAGTGCCACCGCCTTCGACATCTGCCCGCAGGCGGTGCGCTGTGCCCGGGAGAACGCCGCGGTGGCCGGCGTGCAGGTCGACGTCCGCGAGGGCTCCTGGAACGCCGCGGTGGATGACGCGCCGTTCGACGTCGTCGTGTCCAACCCGCCCTATGTCCCCACCCCGCCCGGCGCCGAGACCGAAGAGATCTGCCCGGCCGCCGGCCCGTCCTGGGCCTGGAATGCCGGCGCGGACGGCCGCACGATCCTCGATCCGCTGTGCGAGACCGCGCCAAAGCTGTTGCGCGACGGCGGATCCCTGCTGCTAGTGCATTCGGCGCTGTCCGGCGTGCAGCAGTCGCTGGATGCCCTGAAGTGGGCCGGGATGGACGCGAAAGTAATTGCCTCCAAATGGATACCGTTCGGTCCGGTGCTGTCGTCGCGGGCGCAATGGTTGGAGAGCGTCGGTCTGATCCCGCGCGGCCGGCGCGAAGAAGAGCTGATCGTGATCCGCGCGGAAAAGCGATGACCACTACCCGGGTACAGGTGGTGCCCAACGGGCCCGTGCTGGTCTCGGGCCCGGTGCGCATCGAGATGCCCAACGGCGAGGTCGTGGAGTCCGACCGGTTCATGGTGGCGATCTGTACCTGCCGGCGCAGCGACAATTATCCGTTGTGCGACACCAGCCATCGCAGGTGTCGACGCTTCAAGGCGTCGGCTGCTCCAGCGGCCGCCGCAGCGACGTCTGATTCTGGCGCCACGACGTCATAATCCGTTCCGCCAGGCGGTCTTCCACCGCGGCATGCGCCCGGATACCGAAGATGACGTCGTGCTCGAGTTGCGGCTCCTGGGCGACGAGATCGCCGACGACATCGATGCGCACGACGTGCTCGTGCACCGCGTCGGCCTCGACATGCTCGCTGTAGAACTCGACGCAGGCCGCCGGCGCCTGCAGGCGGCGCAACGCCTTCACCATGCGCTGTGATCCCGGCGGTGAGGTGATCTCCGTCGAGGCGAAGTGCCCGATGGCGGCGCCGCGCAACGAGCGGTGCAGCCCGAACAGCGACATGAGGTTGACCACCGCCAGCGATTCGGCGGGCACCGCGTCGATGTAGCCCCAATACGTCGCGTCCAGTCCGGCCGCCGACAGCAGATCCGCGAACAGCTGCTGGTGTAGCCGCGCGCCCTGTCCGGCGCCGTACTCATCGAATTCGATTGCCACGAATGCCGCTTTGGCCACTCCGCGCAGCCGTGGGATGGCAAAGGCGTGCGGATCGCCCTCCTTGAGGTGATACAGCGAGCGGTGCACGAAGTATTCACACATCTGCTGCCAGGTTCCGGTGTCGCGCAGGTAGTACGACGGGCCGGTGCCGTCGACGGGTTCGACCGTCAGCGCTTCCATCTCGGCCGCCGCGGTCTGATCGGGGTCGATGAGTCCGACATCGCGGCGCACGCCGGCCAGAAAGACGCGTTCCAGCTCGGCGCGCAGCCCCAGCAGCGCCGGGTTCCACTCCCAGGCGGGGTCGACGCCGGCGAGACCCCGATAGTGCAGCTCGTAGCACATCGACAGCGCCAGCTGCAGATCCAGACCGTAGGGATCTGAATCGCGCACCGACGCGCCGATACGGGTCAGGTGATCGCCGGAGGGCGGGCCGGACAGCGCGCAACGCACGGCTGTTGACAGTGGCCCGTGTGCTGCCGGCAGAACGGGTTCGGTCATGGTCGATGCGTGGGTCACGCCGATGTCTACCCGCTACCGGGGGCTGGCAAACGGCGCGCCGGCGGTCGCATACGTCCCCCGCCCGCCTCAGACGGCCGCTGACGGCGGTCGGAAGGTGATGTCGGCGGTGGTGCCGGCGGCGGTGGTGTCCAGGTCCATGGAATCGCAGAGCATCCGCATCAGCGGTAAGCCGCGGCCACCGTTGCCCGGGTTGGCGGCCGGCGTCTTCCACGATCCGTAATCGGTGATCCGGGTGCGCACTTCGTCGTCGGTGAGGCTGACTTCGAGCAGCATGGTTCCGGCGGCGAAACCACGGTAAGCGTGTTCGACGCAGTTGGTGCACCCCTCGTTGACCACCAGCACGATGTCGGCGGTCAGGTCTTCACCGATGCCCCCGGCGCGCAGCCAGTCCGCCAGCCGATGCCGGATGCTGACCAATTGGTCTGCGGTGGCGACGGTTTCGATCCGCAGCGGGCTGTGCTGATGGCGGTAGATCACCATCGCGACGTCGTCGTCATATCCCGCTGCCGGAGCCAGCTTACGAAGCACCTCATCGGCGACGGTGTCCAGGGGTGATGTCATGGTCTGCGCCAGAACGTCTGCGGCGCGGGCGATTCCGTCGTCGATCGATTCGTGTTTGCGTTCCACGAGGCCGTCGGTGAACAGCATCAGCGTCGAGCCGGGCGGCAGCACCTGGGTGGTCTGCGGGCGCGGCTCGGTCCGGCGGACCGCGAGCGGCACCGACGCGGCATCGGTCAACAGCGTGGTCGTGCCGGGCTCCGGCCCGGCCAGCACGGCCGGCATGTGTCCGGCGTTGCTGTACTGCAGCACCCCGGTCTCGGTGTCCAGAATCGCCAGGAACACCGTGGTGCAGTACGCATTCGGGATGAGCGACGCCGCCGAGTCGAGCTGATCGAGCAGCACCGCGGGTTCGGCGCCGTTGATCAGCAGCGCCCGCGCGGAGCTGCGCAGCTGCCCCATGATTGCGGCGGCCGGCAGGCCGCGGCCCACGCAGTCGCCGACGACGATGCCGATGTGGTGCTCGCCGATCGGGAGCACGTCGTACCAGTCGCCGCCGATCTCCAAGGGCGGCACCGCGGGTTCGTAGCGAACGGTGAAGCCAGGCGGCGGCTGAACCGGCGGCAGCATGGCGCGCTGCAAGGTCAGCGACGTCTCGCGCGCGCTCTCGAACTGGCGCACGTGCTGCATGGCCAGACTCAGGTGGCTGATCAACACGGTGACCAGCAGCCGATCCTCCCCGCTGACCCACCGCGGTGTGCGCAGCTCGAGCCACAGCGCCAGGTTCCCGGTGCCGGAGAGCACCGCGACCAGTCCCTGCGCCTTGCCTGGATTGCCCGGCGCCTCAATCGTTTTCGCCGTCAGCGGCAGCTGGTGACGCGCGTCCTGAAAGGTGTTGCGCAACCACGGCTCCAGCGCGCGCCATGACGAGGCGGACGGCTCGCCCGCCACCTGGACGGTCGGGTCGCCTTCACCGTTGGGCCACGAGACCGCGATCACCCGCTGCACGTCGATCGCCGCGCTGCACTCGTCGAGGGTGATCGACAGCAGCTCGTCCACGCTTTTGGCCACCGCCACGGCGGTGGCCAGCCGCAGCACCGCGCTCTCCCGGGCCGCGAAGGCGCGCTCGGCGGTGACGTCGCGGATCGTTCCCACGTAGGCGTCTCGATCGCTGCCGGTTTCCTTGACTGCGTTGATGCTCACCTTCACCCACGCCAGATGCCCGTCGGCGTGGCGAATCGGTGTTTCGTAGTCGGCCCGGCCGTGGCTCAGCACCCGGGTTATCTGTTCGGCCGCCGTCTTGGTGTCGACCAGCCAGGGGTGCGGCCATCGATACGGCAGACCCTCGCTGGAATACCCGAGGATCTCGATGAAGGCACTGTTCATCTCGACCACCGAGCCCTCGTGATCGGCGACGAAGAACCCTTCCTGCAGGGAATTCACCAGTGCCGTGCGGAATTTGTCGCGATCGGCCAGCCCCTCGGCGCGGGCCCGTTGTTCGGCGTAGCGTCTGTTGCCGTCGATGAAGCCACGCGTCGCGACGTCCAGCGGAACCAGCAGCTGCAGGAGGAACTCCAGCGCGATCGGCGCATCCACGCGCACGTCCGTAGCAATTTCGAAGACCAGCCGCACGTGATGCTCGACGATGTCGAGCAGGCTGATCTGCTCCTGCAGGGCCCTGCGCCCGAGCTCGTTGCCGACCGACAGGGTCGCCTCGTCACGCGAATCGACGTAGGCGCGTAACGCGGCCTCGTACTGGTCGTAAAAGTCGTGGTGGGCGTTCACATCGTCACTCCCCGGTGCCGCGCGGCCAGCACCATCGCATCGTCGGTCTCCTTCGCGTCCTTGCCGAGGAGTCCTTCGGCGATGGCGACCGCCGGGGCCGAAAAGTCGATATGGTCCAGGTAGTCTTCGATGATTCCGTCCGTCCGCATCAGCAGCAGATCACCGGGGCGAATCGAAACGGCTTGCGCTGGTCTGATTTCCGGTATGCGATAACCGACGATGCCGCCAATGAGACGTGCCGTGGACTGGATATGGATACCGGTTGGTGCCTTGGCCACCAGATGGGCGGTGACATTGCCCACGCCGGCCCACGTCACCGTGTTGTCGGCAAAGTCGACCCGCGCCAACGTCATTGCGACTCCTCTGGTGCCGGCCAACACCCGGTGACAGAGTTGGATCAACACTTCGATCGGCTCCGACGCGGCCCGCGTGACCGTGTCGACCGCCCGCAGCGCGGCGTCGGCGGCGGCAGGCCCGTGGCCGAGCCCGTCCACCAGTCCGAACAATGCGGCCGTACCGGCGATGTCGACGGCAATGCCCCGATCACCGGAGGTGTCCTCGCTCGGCAAAGGCCTACCCGCCCTTGCCCATTCGATAGGTCCGAAACGCCCGTTCTTATGCACGAGGGGGAACCCATTTCCACATTTCGATGACGGTCCCCTGGCCCAGGGTCGACTCGACTACCAACCGGTCCATCAGGCGGCGGGCACCCGGCAGGCCCATGCCCAGACCCCGTCCGGTCGTGTAGCCGTCTTCCATCGCCCGCTCGATGTCGGCGATGCCGGGGCCCTGATCTTCGGCGCGCACCACCAGGGCTTCGCGTCCCTCCCGATCGGCGACGGCGACCCGAACCGCGCCGCGGCCCGCGTAGCTGGTGATGTTCCGCGCGATCTCCGAGATCGCCGTGGCGATCATCGTGACGTCGGTAAGGGAGAATCCCAGATCGAGGGCGAGTTGGTGTCCGGCCTTGCGGGCTTCGACGATGTCGTCGGGGTGGTCGATGGCGACGACGATATCAGCCGCCACCGTCGAGCCCGATCGTTGACTTCCCCACGCCGCCTTGGCGATTCAGCAGGGCGAGGCCCTCTTCAAGATCCAGCGCGGTGTTCATGTCGTCGAACTCAAGACCCAGCTGCACCATCGCGAAGGCCACCTCCGGCTGCAACCCCACGATCACGGTGTCCGCGCCGCGCAGCCGGGTCATGTGCGCGATGGTCCGCAGCGACCGCGCGGCAAAGGAATCCATCACATCGATGGCGGTGACGTCGACGATGATGCCCTGGGCGCGGAACTGGCTGACCCGTTCCATGAGGTCGTAACGAAGGCGTTCGGCGTCGGAGTCGGTGAGCGCGGCCTGTACCGACGCAATGAGAATCGAGCCCTGCTTCAGGATCGGTACTGGCATAGCGTGCTCGTGTCGATGGTGGTTAGCCGGTCTATTCGCCGGTGCGGGTGACCTCGTAGCCCAGCAGGCGTTCGGCCTCCTCGATGCCGCCCTGCAGGTCGCCGACCGCGTTCATCTTCGACAGGTCCAGCCCGATGGTCACCAGCGTCAGCGCGATCTCGGAGGATAGGCCGGTAATGATCACGCTGGCACCCATCAACCCCGACGCGTCGACGGTCTGCACCAGGTGGTTGGCTACCGTCGAGTCGATGGTGGGCACACCGGTGATGTCGATGACCACCACCTTGGCCCGGTTCGCGCGGATGGCCCGCAGCAGCTGTTCGGTGACCTGGCGGGCGCGCTGAGAATCCAGCACGCCGATGATCGGCAGGATCAGCAGCTGCTCACGCACCTGCAGCACCGGCGTCGACAGCTCGCGGATCGCCTCCTGCTGCTGGCGGATGATGCGCTCGCGTTCCTGCACGAACGACACGCCCACCGTGTTGGCGATGCGGTTTGCCGCCGGCTCGTAGGCGTCCAGCACCCGATTGAGCATGTCGAAGTCGGTCTGGTACTTCTCGAACAGCGAGCGGGCGAGCACGTCGCGCAGCAGCAGGACGATGCCGAGTACCTCGTCGGTCTCCACACCGCGCGGGATGATGCGTTCGGACAGGTCGCGCGCGTAGTCCTGCAGTGCCTCGACGCTACCGGTCTCGAGCACCTCGACGTAGCTGTCGTACACCGTCGTCGCCTCGGAGAAAATCTCCTCCGGGGTCATCGCGGTGAGCAACTGCGCCTCGGTGATGCGGCGGGCCCATTCCTCGCGCAAAATCGTCCGATTCTGCCGTAGATGCTGAACTAGCTGCGGCAGTAGGCCCTCGCTGGAAATACCCACGGTCTGCGCGGCGGCGCCGGTACTGTTGAAATCCGACGGCGAATCTGACATCTGGCCTCCCGAGTAGCCACGTCGCGCCCTGCGGTCTGCAGTTCCTTTTGCGAGACTAGCCTGGGTTGTCGCGGGGCACGTGTAGAGGGCATATTCTTCTCGCAGTTCGTAACGGCAGGCTAGGGTTGAACCACGCTTAAGGCACTCAAGGCCCAGGACAAAGGATTGCCATTGTCAGCTCCTGATTCGATTACCACGTTGGTTGAAGACCACGACGGGGTGTCCGTGGTCAGTGTCAGCGGCGAAATCGATTTGGTCACGGCGCCCGCGCTGGAACAAGCCATTAGCGCTGTCGTCGCCGATAGCCCGACGGCGCTGGTCATCGATCTCTCGGCGGTGGAGTTTCTCGGCTCGGTCGGCCTGAAGATCCTGGCCGCGACGTATGAGAAGCTGGGCAAGCAGACCGGGTTCGGCGTGGTCGCACGCGGTCCGGCCACCCGCAGGCCGATCCACCTGACCGGTCTGGACAAGACCTTCCCGCTGTATCCGACGCTCGACGACGCACTGACCGGCGTGCGGGACGGCACACTCAACAGCTAGCGCCGCGCTTTACCCATCGCTTGCCTGACAACGCCTTTGGCGCGGATGCGGCAATTCCAATTTCGCATCTCGTCGATTTCGGCGCCTATTCTGCGTTTTTTCTCGAGGACACCGCCGGCCTGAAGCGGTCTGCGCGCCCGGCGCAGGTGCGATGATCGGGGCTATGGACGTCGACCATCCGCAATCGGACCAGCGGTGGGATCGCCGTGCGCGCGGCGAGACAGAAGTTCAACGGCTGGACCGCAATTGGAACAGCCTGCTGCAGGAGCTGCGCGTGGTCCAGACCGGGGTGCAGCTGCTGACCGGATTCCTGTTGACCCTGCCGTTCCAGCAGCGCTTCGACGTGTTGGGGCCGCCGATGCGGGTGGTCTATTTGGCCAGTGTGGTGTGCGCGGTGTGCGCGACCGTCTTGCTGATCGCGCCGGTGGCCATGCACCGGATGCTCTTCCGGCGTCATCGGCTACAAGTCCTGGTCTCGGCCGCACACCGGTGTGCCTATGCCGGGCTGGCCCTGCTCGGTCTGGCGGTCATCGGCCTCACCACGATCATCTTCGCCGCGGTGGCCGGGCGGACCGTGGGCCTGATAGCCGGAGGGTGTGCGCTGCCGCTGTTCACCTTCTTCTGGTGGGTGCTGCCACTGATGCTGCGGACGCACGGCGAGTGACGCGACCCCGCCGGTCAGCGACCGGGCGCGAGCGCCGCGATCCGGGTGGACGTCAGGTGTTCGAGCAGGTCACGCGGATCGGCGAAGACGGGGTCGGCCCCCGCCTCCTGCAGTTCCGCGCGGGCGATGCCGCCGCTGCACAGCCCGATGCACGGCACTCCCGCGCCGGACGCGGCGCGTGCGTCCCATACGGCGTCCCCGACGAACACGGCGTGTTCAGCGTCCACACCGGCGCGTTCCAGGGCCACGTTCACGATGCCGGGTTCGGGCTTGGCGGTGTCGACGTCGCGTGACGACGTCGTCTCGGAGATGACGTCGTCGCAATCGAGCACCTTGCGCAGGATCTCCAGCTCGTCTTCGGGCGCCGAGCTGGCCAGCACCACCTGCAAGCCCAGCTCGGCGACGCGGCGCAGCAGGTCGCGGGCGCCGGGCAGCGGTTGCAGCAGCGGCGTGATCTCCCGGTAGTACTCGCTGTGCTTGTCGCTGAGGCGCTCCTGGACGTCGGCCGGGGCGTCGTCGGAGAGCTTGCGCACGAGCGTGGATCCGTCCATACCGATGCAGCGATGGATTTGCCAGGACGCCACCACCATGCCCTCGGCGTCGAACGCGCGCTGCCAGGCGTGCACGTGCAGGTAGTTGGAATCCACCAGGGTTCCGTCGACGTCGAACAGGACGGCGGGGCGGCCGCCGCGCGCCGTCAGGGCAGGCTCCCGGCGCCGGTGCCGGGGCACCCGCCCGCATGCGATCGTGAAATCATGTGCCCGGCATACCCACGCAGGGCGTGACTGACACGGTCCACCCTTCGTTTGGTCCCTGGGCCGACGGGTACCCCGGGTGATGATCCGCTGCGCCGGGACGGCTGTGCCGTGCTTGCCAGCGGATCCGACCTAGGCCGTATGTATTGAATGACGCTGGCACACAATAGTTTTCGACGAGGAATGACGTTGGATTACCGCAAGAACGCCCCAGTCGACCATGCCCGTACCACCCGTGCGCACGCCGGCGAATCCCTCCAGAACGGCGCCAACGCACCCGGGCTCGCCGGGTCGGCCCTCGCGGTGATCGCCCTCACCGTCGGCCTGTTCGCCGTGGCCGCCGGCCATCTGGTGGTCGGCGCCGTCGCCCTGATCGCCGCCGTCATATTGGGCGCGCTGAGCGCGACCTGGCTGCTGCGCACCCACCGCAAGGTTCGCGATGCCGAACTGCGCTGGCATGCCAAGCATTCCGACCAGCCGGCGCCACCGCCCAGCAGCTGACGGAATCGGTACGCGCCTGATCCCGCGGCGAGCGGGCGAATTGGTCACATTTTTTCGGTCGCAATGGTGTAGCGCACCCCCGAACGGGGTACTGCCTGCGCCACGGGTGAGTACAGGAAAGTGCGTCAACCCGTTCCGGAGCAGGAAGGAACACCAATGGCGACCACCACTGACTACGACGCACGCCGTATATCCGACGCGGACACCCCGGACAAATCCTCGTTACGCGAATTGGCCCCGACCCTGCAGGGAGCCGCCACCACCGTGGTGGACGAGGACCCCAACGATGTGCACTTTTTCGAGCTGCCGGGCGCCGACCTGTCCGGGGAAGAGCTGTCGGTGACCGTGATTCCGCAGCGGGCCGACGAGTTCACCTGCTCCAGCTGCTTTTTGGTCCAGCACCGTAGCCGGATGCGCACGTCGAGCGCCGGCCTTCCGGTGTGCGCCGACTGCGCCTGATATCGGCTCTTCCGGAAGACTCCCCGGCCCGCGTGAGCCCCGCGCCGCGACCGCGAACCTGCGCTGGATTGTCGGTGGCATCCACTAGGTTCAGCGGACGATGGAGAAGGTGCTCGGGTCGCTCCTGCCGCTGGGGTTAGCGCTCCCTTGGTATTTCACGCAGCGGGCCACCGGTAGCCTGCCGGCGGGATGCGCGGCCGGCCTGGTCGGCCTGGCCGCCGCGGTGGCCATCCTGTGGTGGCTTTCGCTGCAACGGGATCGCCACCAGGCCGACGCGCAGCGACGCCGCGACCACAAATGCGCGAAAGCCGGGCTGCGGACCATCGATCGGATGTCGGGCACCGAGTTCGAGGAATTCGTTGCGGCACAGCTTCGGATCGCGGGCTACAGCGTCACCCCGACGGCGAGCACCGGCGACTACGGCGTGGACCTGATCGCCAAGAAGGACGGTGCCCGCATGGCCGTTCAATGCAAAAGGCTGGCGAAGGCGGTGGGCGTGGCCGCGGTCCAGCAGGTCGTGGCCGGGGCGCTGCACCATGGCTGCAACCGGACGGTCGTGGTGACCAACCAGACCTTCACCAAGGCGGCTCGCCGGCTGGCCAGCACCCATCACTGCCGTCTGGTGGCGCGCACCCAATTGCACAGCTGGACGCGAATCGCCACCGTTCCCGGCCGGTGCCCGCGGCGCACACCCGGGGTCGCTCCCCACGCCCGGCCGCAGCGGCTGGAACCGGAGTGGGACGCCTAACGAGAGCCTCTGCGCCACAGCATGTTCGGGCCGTCACGCCGGTGTCAGCGCCGGGTGGCGTCATCGATCACCCGGCGCGCGATGTCCCGCAGCGGGGTGTTCATGCTCTGCGAGAGTTTGATCAGCGTGTTGAAGGCGGTCTGATCGTCGAGGTCGTAGCGCTCGATGAGGATGCCTTTGGCCTGGCCGATCATGTCGCGGGTGCTCAGGGCTTCCTTGAACTGTTGGGTGCGCACCACGTTGCTCCACGCCAGGGCGCCCAGCGTCGCGAAGATGGCGGCGATCCGACGGGAGTCCTCGGAGAAGGCCTGCGGGCGATCGGCATAGAAGTTCAGGGCGCCCATGCTCAGCTCGTCGGCGAACATCGGCAGCGACAGAACGCTGCGGATCGGCGTGTGGGCGAGCGCGTCGGCCTGATACTTCGGCCAACGTTGGTCCATCTCGAGGTCGTCGATGACGACGACCTTGCGGGTCCACGCGGCGTGCACGCACGGCCCTTCCAGGTGGCGCTGCTGGAACTCGTCCAGCAGGCGGGCGCTGTCGTGGGTGACCGACGGGGTGCTGATCTCGTTCTGCCGGCTGGTGACGGTGATCCCCGCTTCCTGAGCCCCCGGCACCCAGCGCGCGGCCGCGCTGGTCAGGTCGTCGAGCACCTGGGGGAAGTCAGACGCGTCCGCCGAATAGATGGCGCGCAGAACGTCGGTGAGCAGGGTCAGATCGTCAAAATTGGTCACTGAATGTCGCCCTCATGCTTCGAGACCGGTTACAGGCAATTCCGCGCCGTTTTCTGCAGCCTGCGGTCTCGCGAGGCGATCACTGATTAGTTATGACGGCGACGAAAGTCGATGCTGTCTGCTTAGCATGACGGTGAGATCCATTATATCGGCCGGGTTTCCGCCGATTGCGCCCGATACCGACTCTGGACGGACCCCGGTTGGCCCGGGTGGCCGCCGTCGTCGATCCGGGTTGCTCTGGCGGGGCCAGGTGGTAGCGTCCGGCGCACCGGCGGAGACTTTGGAGCGACAATGGTGGCAACTGAGGACCAGTGGAGCAAACCCGCGGCCCTGGCAATTCCCAAGGAAGGTTATTTCGAGCTCGAGCGGGGCCGGTACGGCCCGCTGTATCCGCGCCCCCCCGCTTGCTACGGCTTTTCCATCATCGCCAAGGTCAAGGAAGGTCGCGAGGAAGCCGTTCGCGCCTACGGCAAACAGATCGAAGAAGCGGTCAAGGCAAACCCGGACGTGCTGGCACCCCTGCGGCTGCACTACCTGCGCTGGCAGCTCTTCGATATCGGGTCGGGATTGCACTTTCAGTACCAGGGCATCTTCGACACCGACTTCGACAAATACACCGAGGACGCGGTGCAGCTCTTCAGCCAGACCGGGATCACCACCGTCTTCACCAATCTCGAAGGCTTTCCCGAGGACTGGCGAGAGAACCCGGAGGCCTTCGTCAAGTTCGTTCGCGAGCACCAGTGCCCGAGCTTTCTGGAATACGGGGAGTACCCCTACGTCACGGCCGACGAGATCAAGAAGGGGCTACGGCTGAAAGCCGCGTTCGGCACGATGCTCGATCAGATGCAGTGAGGCCCTCGGAGCGCGCAGATGCTTGAGCTCGACGACATCCAGCACATCCTGCTGACCCGTACCCCGGCCCTGACCGGACGGTACGAATTCCTTTCGTTCGACGATCCGGTGGCCGGCCGGGCCTGGCTGTCCGAACTGGTGGACGTGGTGGAGTCCGCCGCCTCGGTGCGAGAAACCATGGACGACACCAAGCGCTGGGTCACCCTGGGTTTCACCTGGAGCGGCCTTCGGGCGCTCGGAGTGCAGGAGGAGGCGCTCGCGACCTTTCCGGAAGAGTTCCGGCAGGGCATGGCCGCCCGGGCCGACATTCTCGGCGACACCGGACGAAACCACCCCGACAACTGGGTCGGCGGATTGGCCGGCGACGACCTGCATGCGATTGCGATCCTGTTCGCGCGAGACGACGCCGAACACGCCCGCGCCACCCGGGCCCACGACGAGCTGCTGCAAAGGTGCGGCGGCGTGCGCCGGTTGTCGTATCTGGATCTGAATGCGACACCTCCGTTCAACTATGCCCACGACCATTTCGGCTTCCGGGATCGGTTGTCGCAGCCGGTGATCGAGGGATCGGGTGAGGAACCCACGCCAGGGTCGGGCGCGCCGCTGAAGGCCGGCGAGTTCATCCTCGGCTATCCCGACGAGCTCGGCCCGGTGGCCAATTCGCCCCAACCGGATGTGCTCTCGCGCAACGGGACCTACGCCGCTTACCGCCGACTGCACGAGCACGTGGCGGTGTTCCGCGACTACATCGGTTCGCAGGCCCGCACGCCCGGCGACGAGGAGCTGGTGGCCGCGAAATTCATGGGTCGCTGGCGCAGCGGCGCCCCCTTGGTGCTGGCACCGGACGCCGACGACCCCGAGCTGGGCGCGGACCCGATGCGCAACAACGACTTCAACTACAAGGAGATGGACCCGCTCGGCTACGCGTGTCCTCTGGGTGCCCACGCCCGGCGGCTCAACCCGCGAGACACCGCGCCCAACATGAACCGGCGACGGATGATCCGCCGCGGCGCCACCTACGGGCCGGCGCTTCCCGACGGTGCGCCCGACGACGGAGTGGATCGCGGCATCGCCGCATTCATCATCTGCGCCAGCCTGATCCGGCAGTTCGAATTCGCGCAGAACGTGTGGATCAACGACCGTACATTCCACGAACTCGGCAACGAGCACGACCCGATTTGCGGAACACAAGACGGCACAATGGAATTCAAGATACCGAAGCGGCCGATCCGCCGAGTTCTCAAGGGCCTTCCGGCGTTCACGACGTTGACCGGCGGGGCGTACTTCTTCCTGCCGGGCATCAACGCCATGCGCTATCTCGCGGCGCTGAACTGACAATCGGGGAACCATCATGAGCACCTTGCCCGCCGCACGCACGTACAACCAGACCCACGTGCCGCGACCGCACACGGCGGGACGACGCATCAGCATCTACTGGACGTGGAGTTATCCGTGGGAATCCCAGCGCGGCGTCGAAGCGCTGGACAACCGCTTTTCGACGATGACCGAAGTGCGCAGAGCGGCCTGGCCACACTACGAGGGACCCGACTGGGATGAGGCGCACTTCCTGCAGGGCATCGCCGGCACCCTGGAGCTCTTTCACCGCTCGACGCTGGCGTTCCAGGAGCTGGCGGGCGGCGCCACCGGCCATCCGGTCGCGGTGTTCCAGCGAATCGACCAGGCCGGCTACCAGCAACTGATCGATGAACGGATATTGGCCGACACCGACACCTTGATGGTGTTCGGGCTCGACCATCTCGTCGGGCAGGAGGAGGCGCGGACCGAAGAGATCGACGCCCTGCGCGAATGGCTGAAACGCGAGGGCACCTGCCTGCTGCTGGCGCCGCACCACGACGTCGGCTTCACCGACGACCCGGCGCAGCGCCAGGTCGAATACCTGCACCACGGGGACCCGCTGGTGCCGCGACAGCAGCGGTTCACCGCCTACACGCGGTCACTGATGCGCGCACTCGACGTCCCCGTGCACAACACGTGGGGATTGCGTCCCGCCTTGGTCGAGGGGACCGGTGAGATCGCGCCGCTGACCGGCTTCCGCGATCTGGACGCGCCGGGCCTGCTGAACAACGTCATGACGCTGAACTTCCACCCGCACCTGCCGCACTACGAACTCACCGCCCCGGAAAGCGATCTGCTGCGCGTGCTCGGCAGGCAACGCGTGGACCCGCAACGGCCGCATCCCTTTACCGTGGCGGGCAACACCGAATTCAACGCACTGATCTGGATGCCGCCGGCCGCCGACCGAGCCGGCGACATCGTGCTCGTCGACTCCACGAATTTCACGACGCTGTTCGGCGGGACTGACAGCCTCAAGAACTTCTGGCACAACCTGGCGACGATGACGTGACGGAGTCAGAAACCGCGGCGCCTGCGCGGAGATCGCCCGCGGTGGCGCCGCGGACTGCTGAAACATGGGTCGGGGTGGCGGGATTCGAACCCACGGCCTCTTCGTCCCGAACGAAGCGCGCTACCAAGCTGCGCCACACCCCGCTTGAAGCTCCGACAGCCTATCGCACCGGGCCGTCGGGAGGCCAAACCGCGGTGCGCGAGGTCACGTCCAGGTGCACGATCGCTCGAACTCGACCAGCGCCTCGGCCGGGCCGGTCGGATCCAATCCCTGCGCCCGCACCCACTCGTCACTGAAATAGGTGTCGCGGTAGCGATCGCCGCTGTCGGCGAGCAGCGTGACGACCGAACCGCTGCGGCCCTCGGCGACCATCTCGGCGAGCAGGCCGAACGCACCCCACAGGTTGGTCCCCGTCGACGGCCCCACCCGGCGCCCCAACACGGCGCTGACGTGCCGCGCGGCCGCGATCGAGGCCGCGTCCGGGACGGCCACCATCCGGTCGACGACGCCGGGCAGAAACGACGGCTCCACCCGCGGCCGGCCGATGCCCTCGATGCGCGACGAGCCGGGCAGCACCAGGTCGTTCAGGTCATTCTGGTCTTCCGCGTAGGCGGGGAAGAACGCGGAGTTCTCCGGGTCGACGACGCACAACCGGGTGGCGTGGCGCCGGTACCGGATGTAGCGCCCGATCGTGGCGCTGGTTCCGCCGGTGCCCGCCCCGACCACGATCCACTCCGGGACGGGGTGTTCCTCCTCGCGCATCTGCTCGAAGATCGACTCGGCGATGTTGTTGTTGCCCCGCCAGTCGGTGGCGCGTTCGGCGTTGGTGAACTGGTCCAGGTAGTGGCCACCGGTCTCGTGGGCGATCCGCTGGGCCTCGGCGTAGACCTCGCTGGCGCTCTGCACGAAATGGCAACGGCCGCCATGGGCTTCGATCAGCGCCACCTTCGACGCGCTCGTCGCCGCCGGCATCACGGCGACGAACGGCAGCCCCAGCAGGGCGGCGAAATAGGCCTCGGACACCGCCGTCGAACCCGACGACGCCTCGACCACGGTGGTGCCCTCGTCGATCCAGCCGTTGCACAGCGCGTAGAGGAACAGCGAGCGGGCCAGCCGGTGCTTGAGGCTGCCGGTGATGTGCGTGGTCTCGTCTTTGAGGTACAGCGCGACCTGGGCGCCGGGACCGCCCATGCTCCACGCCGACGGCAGCGGATAGCGAAGCAGATGGGTGTCGGCGCTGCGCCGGGCGTCGGCCTGGATCAGCCGGATCGCATTGTCGGTCCAGCAACGCGAGCGGCTGCGGACCGCGATCCGGGTCTGGCCGGTCAACGCACCGATGCTGTTGGCTGCGAACGGCTCAGGTCGCTCGCCGTGTCGCGGTCGCCCATCGGGGTGGCGATCAACGTCAGCAGGGTCGCCTCCGGGCGGCAGCAGAATCGCACCGGCGCGAACGGCGAGGTCCCCATGCCGGCGGACACATGCAACTGCATGTTCGCGCCCCAGCGCGACGGTCCCTTGGCGCGCGAGCGGTCCAGGCCGCAGTTGGTCACCAGCGCGCCGTAGAACGGCAGGCACACCTGGCCGCCGTGCGTGTGCCCGGCCATCACCAGTTGATAGCCGTCGGCGGCGAACCGGTCCAGCACCCTGGGCTCGGGCGAATGGGTCAGTCCCAGCCGCAGATTCGCCGCCGGGCTGGCCGGGCCGGCGATGGTTTCGTAGCGGTCCCGGTCCAGGTGCGGGTCGTCCACGCCCGCGGCCGCGACGTGCAGGCCGGCGACTTCGAACTCGCGGCGGGTGTGGGTGAGATCGAGCCAGCCGCGCTCGGTGAACGCCGCCCGCAGGTCCTGCCAGGGCAGCGGTTCACCGCGGACCCGGTGCGACGGATTGGTCACGTAGTTCAGCGGATTCTTCAGCTTCGGCGCGAAGTAGTCGTTGCTGCCGAACACGAAGACACCCGGGCGAGAAAGCAGGTCACCCAGGGCCTGGATGACCGACGGCACCGCCCTGGGGTGGGCCAGGTTGTCGCCGGTGTTGACCACCAGGTCCGGTTCCCAGCCGGCCAGTTCGCGCAGCCACGCCTGTTTGCGGCGCTGCCCGGGCGTCATGTGAAGGTCGCTGATATGCAGCACCCGCAGCGGAGTCGAGCCGGGGGACAGCACGGGCATGGTGATCTCGCGCAGGACGAACGCGTTGCGCTCGATGACCGCGGCATAGCCGAGGCCGGCGACGCTCGAAGCAAGGGTGGCGGCGCCGGCACGTATCAGGACGGGCACGGCTCGGCGACGATGCGGGCCGCGAGGCGGCCCGGGGAGGAGCCGGGCAATCGGGACTTGAGCATCAGCCATGCTGGCAGCCTACTGCCGGTCGGGGACTGGCAGCGTATCTCTTGACGTCACGACGTTTATGGCGGCGGCGGCTGGCCGGGCGCCGGTGGTGGCGGCGCCAGCAGCGGAATGGTGATCGGCGGCAGGCCCGGGATCTCGACGACCTGCGAACCGACCGGCGGTGCACCTTCCGGTGGCGGCGGCGGGGCCGGCGGGATGCCGTTGCTGACCTGAATGGTGATGATCGAGCCCGGGATCGTCGCGCCGCTCGGCGTCGTGCCGACCACTTCGCCTTGCTTCGCGCTGCTGTTGACGAAGTTGTTCTGGTCGGAGACCTGGAAGCCGGCCTCCTTGATGCGTTGGCGTGCCGCGTCGATATCCAGGCCGGCGACGCTGGGCACCCGTGACCCGGGCGACCCGTCGACGTAGCGGGGATCGGTGGGCGGCAACTGCACGGGCCCGAAATTGGTGGCGATCGGCTTCATCGCGGTGAACCAGGTGCGGGCCGGCTCGTTACCGCCGTACAGGTCGCCCTCGGCGCAGTGGCGCAGCGGGGCGGAGCACAGATCGGTGGGGTTCGTCGAGTCGTCGTAGATGTAGTTGGCCGCCGCGTAGTGGTTGGTGAAGCCCACGAAGCCCGACGAGCGGTGCGCCTCGGTGGTGCCCGTCTTCCCGGACACCGGCAGGTCCCAGCCCGCCGCGCTGGCCGAACCGGCCGCGGTGCCGCCGCCCAGGGCGTCCTTGCTCATCGCGTTGGCCAGCGTGTTCGCCAGACCGTCGGGCACCACCTGGTCGCAGGTTTCGGTGGTGACGGCGACCTCGTTGCCCTTACGGTCGACCAGCTTGTCGATCGGGTTGGGCGGGCACCAGGTGCCGCCCGAGGCCAGGGTGGCCGCGACGTTGGACAGCTCGAGCGCGTTCACCTCGATGGGGCCCAGCGTGAACGAGCCGATGTTCTGCCGCTTGACGAAGTCGGCCAGGCTCTCGTTGCTGTCGGGGTTGTAGTCGCGGGCCGTGCCGGGGTCGGCGTAGGACCGCAGCCCCAGCTTGATGGCCATGTCCACCGTGCGCGTCACACCGACCTGCTGGATCAGCTTGGCGAACGCGGTGTTGGGCGAGGTGGCCAACGCGTCGGTGACGTTCATCGACCCGCGGTAGTTACCGGCGTTGACCACGCACCAGTTGTCCTTGGGGCAGCCCTTCGCCCCGCCGCTACCCATGCCCTTCGCCTGGAACCGGCCCGGCACCTCGAGGGTGGCGTTGATGCCCATGCCCATGTCCAGGGCCGCGGCCGTGGTGAAGATCTTGAAGACGGATCCCGCGCCGTCACCGACCAGCGAGAACGGCTGCGGGCGCATGGTCTGGCCGGCGTCGACGTCGAGGCCGTAGGTGCGGTTGCTGGCCATGGCCATCACCTTGTGCGACGTCTTGCCGGGTTGGATCACGCTCATCACGCTCGATATCCCCGGCAGGGTCGGGCTGGCGAATTTGTCGATGGCCGCCTTGACCGGGATCTGCACATCCGGGTCCAGCGTCGTCTTGATGAGGTAGCCGCCCCGGGCCACCTGTTCCTTACTGATCCCGGCCCGCGACAGGTACTCCTGGACGTAGTCGCAGAAGAAGGCGCGGTCGCCCGCAGCGATGCAGCCGCGGGGCAGCTCGTTGGGCTGCGGCAGGATGCCCAACGGCGCGGCCTTGGCGGCGCGCAGTGCTTCCTCCTCCTGCGGGATGTTCTGAATCATGGTGTCCAGCACCAGGTTTCGCCGTGCCAGCGCGCCTTCTGGGTTGATGTACGGGTTGAGCGCGCTGGTCGACTGCACCATGCCCGCCAGCAGCGCCGCCTGCTGCCAGTTCAGGTCGGACGCGTTGATGCCGAAGTAGGTCTGGGCGGCGTCCTGCACGCCGAACGAGCCGTTGCCGAACGACACCAGGTTCAGATAGCGGGTCAGGATCTCGGGCTTGGTGAAGGTTTTGTCCAGCGTCAACGCCATGCGGATCTCGCGCAGCTTGCGGGCCGGGGTGGTCTCCACCGCCGCGCGCTTCTCCGCGTCGGTTTTCGCGGTGACGAGCAGTTGGTAGTTCTTGATGTACTGCTGCTCGATGGTCGAGCCACCCCGGGTGTCCACGTCGCCGCGGGCGTAGCCGGCCAGGCCGGTCAGGGTGCCTTTCCAGTCCACGCCGTTGTGGTCGGCGAACCGCTTGTCCTCGATGGAGACGATCGCCAGCTTCATCGTGTTGGCGATCTTGTCGCTGGGCACCTCGAACCGGCGCTGCGAATACAGCCAGGCGATGGTGTTGCCCTTGGCGTCGACCATCGTCGACACGGCGGGCACCTCGCCCTCGAGCAGCTGGGCCGAGCCGTTGGCCACCACTTCCGAGGCGCGATTGGACACCAGTCCTATTCCGCCGGCGAACGGGAACAGCAGAGCGGTGGCGACGACGCTGGCCAACAAACAAAGCCCCGCAAGCTTGAGGATCGTGAGCGCGGCCGGGGGGCGGTCTGACATGGCTACTACAGTAGCGGCCCCCAGTCACGCCGCCACGCTGCACGTTCTTCCAAAATTTGCGTCATCTTGAGACCGGTGGCGGCGGGTCTGAATTTGCAGTTGCGTCACAGGTCAGACGTGCAACAGAGCGTGCAAGATCACTTCTTCGCCTATCGTTTGGTACGAGACGGCACGCCCGTCCCAAAAAAAGCGTTATCGGACTGTTGCGCAATTGGCACCTGACCACCTAACTTAGACACACGGTGAGATTCAGGTAACACCGACGTACATAGTGTGGCGTAGATCGCTAGGTCAGGATCTGCACCCGAGGAGGGCGGCCGTGACGGGCGGCCGGTAGGGAAAGGGAACAGTTCGTGTCACCAATACGGCCGGCGGCGCGTAGGACAAACATTGCAGCCGCACAAGGGGTACTCCGCAGTGTCGATGCCGAAGAACGGATCGCTTGGGTCTCGAAGGCGCTCTGCCGGACCACCGATCCCGACGAACTGTTTGTCCGCGGAGCGGCCCAGCGTAAAGCGGCCGTGATCTGCCGTCATTGCCCGGTGATGCAGGAATGCGGGGCAGACGCGCTGGACAACAAGGTCGAGTTCGGGGTCTGGGGCGGCATGACCGAGCGGCAGCGCCGCGCCCTGCTCAAGCAGCATCCCGAGGTGGTTTCCTGGGCGGACTTCTTCGACAAGAGGCGGACCCGCAGCGTCGGCTGATCTCCACCGGCCCGACGGGCCGTCGGTCGATCGGCGCGGGCAGGGCCGACGTCCCGCCATTCGTCATTACGTTTCTGTTACGACGGGCTCCGGCCGGTTCCTCAGCGGGCCGTTGCCCGGCCCGCATCGTCACCGACGTAGTTCGGATTGGTCGGTTCCTCAGCGGGCCGTTGCCCGGCCCGCATCGTCACCGACGTAGTTCGGATTGGCCGGATCCTCAGCGGGCCGTTGCCCGGCCCGCATCGTCACCGACCGAAGTGATCTGATCGGCGAGCGCCCGCAGCGCCTCCAAATCCGAAACATCGAACGGCAGCGACGGAACCCCGATCACCGGCACGTGCGGGTTGGCCCCGGTGAACCGCGACAGCAGCCTGATCTCCCGCTTGGCGGTCTGCGCACGGTCGGCGTGAATCTTCAACACCGCCGACGCTAGCGACGCGGACTCGGAATCGCCGTCCTGGTCCAGCATTTCGCTGCCATCGATCGCCCGCTCGGCCGGCAGCGAGCACAACGGCGGATGGGTGCGGTTCAACACCAGCCCGGCGAGCGGCATCCCTTCCTGCGACAGGCGGTCGACAAAGAACGCCGCCTCGCGCAGCGCGTCGGGCTCGGCCGCCGACACCACGACGAACTGCGTCCCGCGCCGCTTCAGCAGCGCGTAGGTGCGATCGGCCTTCTCGCGGAAGCCGCCGAACGTGGCGTCCAGCGACTGCACGAACGCCGCGGCGTCGCCGAGCATCTGTGAACCCAGGATCGTCGACATCGCCTTCATCGCCAAACCCATTGCGCCGGTGACCAACCGCCCGATGCCGCGGCCCGGCGCCAGCAGCAGCCGCCACAGCCGGCTGTCCATGAAGCTGCCCAGTCGCTTCGGCGCGTCCAGGAAGTCCAGGGCGTTGCGCGACGGCGGCGTATCCACGACCACCAAATCCCAGCGATCCTCGGCCAGCAGCTGGCCCAGGCGCTGGGGGTCAGCGACCTCGGCAACACGCCGCAACGCGTCCCGCTGGCGGCGGAGGTTCCCGGCGAGCTGCACGCGATGATGCTCGACATGCGCCGTACCTTCGACGAGATGGTGGTCCAGTACTCGGGACCCGGTCGTGCGCAGGCGATTCTGGACAACCAGTTCTATCAGACCGTCGCCAGTTCGCTTGCCGGCACGCAGGAGTACATGGCGATGGAGAAGCTGGGCCAGCTGCTGGCCGAGGATCGCTGGGATTTGGTGGTCGTGGATACGCCGCCGTCGCGCAACGCCCTGGACTT
>NZ_LZMG01000268.1:0-1553 GCF_001673615.1 Mycobacterium sp. 1245499.0 | reverse complement strand
GCCCGCCATGCGGGCGGCGCGACGCATCAAGACGCCGGACGAAATCGCGGCGATGGGCCAGGCCGTCCGGGTCGCCGAACACGGACTGACAACCGCGCTCAGCGAATTGGCGCCGGGCGTGTCGGAGCGGACGCTGGCTGGGGTGATGATGGAGGCGATGGCCGCGGGCGGGGTGAGCACGCCGGCGACCCAGGACGCCGCGTGGGTGACGTCGCGCGAACAACCGTGGCGTCGCGCCGCCGCGTCCGAGGTCCGGCCGGGCGACCTCGTCGCGTTCGCCGCGGGCGCACTGGCGAACGGCTATGTCGCCGAGGTGGGGCGGACCCGGCCGGCCGGCGATACCGTCACCGACGAGGTCCGCACGCTCTTCGAGCGCTCGCATGTGTTGTACGACAAGATGGTTGCCGCATGCCGCCCCGGCGCGTCCACCCGCGACCTGCTCGCCGCCTACGCGACGGCCGGTGAGCCGGTGCCGCCGATGCCGGTCGCGCACGGGCTGGGGTTGGGGTTCGATCCGCCCGTGGTGTCCGAAACGCTGCTGGCCGCGGGCGAACACGACGTGCTCGAGGCGGGGATGGTGTTGGCGATCACCGGATATGTGTGGCGAGAGGGCCTCGGCGCGGTGTACCGCCGGGACACCGTGCACATCACCGAGAGCGGTGTCGATGTACTGACCACCAGTCGATCGTGGGGTTAGCGGCTGAAATAACTTGTGCCACTTTGGTTTCAGTGGTCACAAAGCGGGACGTTTTGTCGGTGGTCCTCGCTAGTTTGGCGGTGTGAGTGAGGAGCAGGATGTCGAGGCGGCGTTCGATGCGCTCGATGCCGCCTGGGATCGGGTGTGCGCGCTGAACGTCGACGCGCTGAAGCCCCGGCAGCAGTTGGCGGTGTTGGCGCGCTGCGAAAAGCAGCGCCGGCGCATCCCAGCCGTCGAACACCCGGTGATCAATTCCCTGGCCCGCCAAGCACCCTCGGTCGAACTCGGCGCCACGGTGGTCCACGCCATCGCCGAGGCGACGCTGATCAGCCGCGCCGAAGCCGCCCGCCGCCTCAACGAGGCACGCGATCTGGGCCCACGCCACGGCCTGACCGGCGAACCGCTGGGCCCGATGCTGCCCGCCACCGCCGCCGGACAACGCCGGGGCGCCCTGGGTGCGGGCCAGGTCGCGGTGATCCGCAAGTTCTACCACCAGCTACCCGGCTGGATCGACATGCCCACCCGCGAACAGGCCGAAGCGCGGCTGGCCACCGAAGGCAGCCGGTTTCGCCCCGAACAACTCGCCGGGCTGGCCCGCACCCTGGCCGACTGCCTCAACCCCGACGGCACCTACACCGACGACGACCGGGCCCGCCAACGCGGTCTGACCCTGGGCAACCAGCAAGCCGACGGCATGTCGGCGCTGCGCGGCTGGCTCACCCCCGAAGCCCGCGCCACCCTGGAAACCGTCCTAGCCAAACTCGCCGCGCCCGGCATGTGCAACCCCCACGACGACACCCCCTGTGTGGACGGCGCACCCACCCAAGACGCCATCGACCACGACCCACGCTCGGCC
>NZ_LZMG01000267.1:0-14774 GCF_001673615.1 Mycobacterium sp. 1245499.0 | reverse complement strand
CGGAGGTGCGGGCGAAGACCAGGTCGTGGGTCGCGCGGTGGACCCCCGTGTTGAACCGCTTGGAGCCGTTGATCACCCAGCTGTCGCCGTCGCGTTCGGCGTGCGTTTCCAGCCAGGTGGCATCCGAACCGTGCTTGGGTTCGGTCAGCCCGAAGGCCATGGACCGCTCCCCGGTGATCAACGGCTCCAAGCGGTTCAACACGGGGGTCCACCGCGCGACCCACGACCTGGTCTTCGCCCGCACCTCCGGTGAGCCCGGCAGCGCCCGGGGCATCACCGCGTTTCTGGTGCCGACGGACACCCCCGGATTCAACGTCCCCTACTACTGGTGGACGTTCAACATGCCGACCGACCACGGCGAGGTCGAGCTCACCGATGTGCGGATTCCCGCCGATGCGGTGCTCGGTGAGGTGGACCGCGGACTGGAAGTCGCCCAAACCTTCTTGCACGAGAATCGAATTCGGCAAGCTGCCAGCAGCCTGGGCGCGGCGCAATACTGCATCGACCGGGCCGCCGAATACGCCGGCGCCCGAACGGTGTTCGGCAAGCCGCTGTCGGTCAACCAAGCGGTCCAGTGGCCGCTGGCCGAGTTGGCGACCGAAGCGCAGATGGTGCGGCTGCTGGTGCACTACGCCGCCTGGCATCTCGACCGCGACCACCACATGGAGGTCTCGGACAAGGTGTCGATGGCGAACTACCGCGCCAACCGCCTGGTGTGCGACGCCGCCGACCGCGCCATGCAGATCTTCGGCGGCCTCGGCTACAGCCGCCACGAGCCGTTCGAACACATCTACCGCCACCACCGTCGCTACCGGATCACCGAGGGCGCCGAGGAAATACAGATCCGCCGGGTGGCGCAGCGGCTGTTCAAATTCGGCAAGAAGTGATGGACAGCGTCGAGTCAGCGGAGCTGGGCACCAAACTGGCCGGGGTGCTCTCGGCGGCCCTTGGCGCCGACACCGCGGTCCTGAATCTGCGGGCGTTGACCGGTGGCGCCAGTAGGACCACCTGGGCGTTCGAGGCCGTCACCGGCGCGCAGCGTCGCGCACTGATTCTGCGCACCGGCCCACCCGACGATGTGCATGCCGGGATGGAGCTGGAAGCCAGGGCGCAGGCCGCCGCACGCGCCGCCGGCGCGCCGGTCCCCCACGTGTTGATCGCCGACAATTCGCCCGCCGCACTGGGCAATCCGTTCCTGATCTGTGACGAGATCAAGGGCGAGACCATCGTGCGGCGCATCCAGCGTCAGCTGGAGCGCGCCGACGGGCCGGCGGCCCGCGCGCAATTGCTGCAGCAGTGCGCGCAGGCGGCGGCCGCCATTCACCGCGCCGACCCAGACGTTCCGGACCTGACCCACGAGGACCAACTCACCGAATGGCGGCAACGCCTCGACGACATGGGCGACACCACCGCAACCTTCGAGTGGGGGTTTCGCTGGCTGACCGCGCACCGTCCCCCACCGTCGCCGGCGGTGTTGGTACACGGCGATTTTCGGATGGGCAACCTGATCGTCGACGGGTCAAACCTCGCCGCGGTGCTGGACTGGGAACTCGTACACGTCGGGCAGGCCTACGAAGACCTGGCCTGGTTCTGCATCCGGGCCTGGCGATTCGGCGCTCCGGCCAGCCTCGACGCCGGCGGCTTGGGCAGCATCGAAAGCTTCCTACGGGCCTACGAGCAGGCCAGCGGGACTACCGTCGACCGGGTGGCGTTTCACTGGTGGCTGGTGCTGGCCACCCTGCGCTGGGGCGTCATCTGCCGCTTCCAGGCCGAGCGGCACCTGAGCGGGCAACATCGCTCGGTCGAGTTGGCCACCATCGGCCGCCGGGTGTGCGAGACCGAGTGGGACCTGCTCAACCTGCTCGCGCCCGCCGACGATGCGCGCCGCGCGGCGGCGCGAGGAGGAGGCGGGCAATCGGGGCCGGGCGCCGCCGTGACCGGCCGGTACGGCCGCCCGCGGGCCGCCGAACTCGTCGCCGCGGTCGCCGAATTCCTGGAGAACGACGTGCGCGGGGCGACCAAGGGGCAGGTCAACTTCCACGCCCGCGTCGCCGCCAACGCGCTGCGCATCGTCGAACGCGAACTGCTCGACGACAGCGCGGCCCAATCCCGCGCGGCACTGGCCGACCTGGGCTTCGCCGACGAAGAACAGCTGGCCGCCGCGATACGCTCCGGCGAGTTGGACGACCAAGCGGACCGGGTCACCGCGTGCCTGCGCACCCTGGTACGACGCCGATTGGCCGTCGCGCACCCCGGATACGACAGCGAATAGCCCCGCGAGCGACAGAGGAGCCAGGCATGCCCGCTTCCAGCGCCGAGACGGTCATCGATGCGGCCAACCGCCTGTTCACGGCGATCGAACGCGGCGACGTCGACGCGGTCGACGCGATGTGGAGCGACGACATCGCGGTATGGCGCGTCGGCTCGCGCCGCGGCCCACTCACAGCGGACGACAAGGCCCGCGCGATGCGGGTCATCGAGTGGTTCATCGGCGCCACCACGCAGCGTCGCTACGAAATCCTCGACCGGCAGATCTTCGCGGATTCTTCGCAGGGATCCGCGCGGGGCTTCGTCCAGCAGCACATCTTGCACGCCACCGGGCATGCCCGACAGTCGATCTCGCTGCGGGTCTGCATCGTGATCAGGGTGGGCACCGACGGCCTGATCGAGCGCATCGACGAATATTTCGATCCCGCAGGGATCGCGCCGTTGCTGAACTAGCGCTAGATTCGCCACGACACTTGCGGGTGACGACACTTGGGGTGACGATGACGACTTTGGAGACACTGCTTCACGATCCCGACATGGCCGGCGCGTGGAACCTGGTGCGGGATCGCTCGGCCATCACGTTCAAGATCCGCAACATGTGGGGCCTGCTGAACGTCAAGGGCCGCTTCACCGACTTCACCGGCGACGGCCAACTGAGCGGCAACGGAGCGGTTTTCGGCCGCGTCGACATCCGGACCGCCTCACTGGACACTGGCATCGGCCGTCGCGACACACACCTGCGCTCGGCCGACTTCTTCGACGTCGACCGCTTCGCTGAGATCAGCGTCGTGGTGACCGCGGTGCACCCGACGAAGGGCAAGGCCGCCGACCTTCGGGCGACCTTCACCATCAAGGGCGTCACCGAGGAGGTGACGCTGCCGGTCACGATCTCCGAGCTGGAGGACGGCTCGATCCGAATCACCGGCGAAACCAAGCTCGATCGCGACCGGTTCGACCTGGGTTGGAACCGCCTCGGCATGATGAGCTCCACGGCAACCGTCGCCGCGGACGCCATCTTCGTGCGGGCATCGCAGTAAAGGATTTCTGCGGGCACTCCCGCCCAACCGGGTGCGACACCAGTAGCATCTGCACCGTGCCCGACTCCACCCCCCAGTCCAGCGTCGCCCTGCGGATCCTCGTCTACAGCAGCAACGTCCACACCCGCGAACGGGTGATGCGGGCGCTGGGCAAGCAGCTGCACCCCGATCTGCCCGAGCTCAGCTATGTCGAGGTGGCGACCGGGCCGATGGTGGTGGCGACGATGGACAAGGGCGGCATCGACTTGGCCATCCTGGACGGCGAGGCCACTCCGACCGGCGGGATGGGAATCGCAAAGCAGCTCAAAGACGAACTCGAGAACTGCCCGCCCCTGGTCGTGCTGACCGGGCGGCCCGACGACGCGTGGTTGGCCTCCTGGTCGCGCGCCGAGGGCGCGGTGCCCCACCCTATCGACCCGATCGTGCTGGGACGCACGGTGCTCAACCTGCTGCGGGCACCGGTTAGCTGACTCCAGTCCGCGTCGCGGCTTTGCTGCGACCACTGTTTTCGCGCCACCGAATGCGGGCCTGTCCGCCCTGGCGACGCCGTTGATCTTTAGCGCCGCAGCGATCGGCGCAGCAGCGCCTTTGCTGGTGCTCCCCGCCTAGCCGATGTGGCGGATCGCGTCCGGCGACGGGCGTTGGTTTCACCGGCTATCGAGTTTGCGCAGCACAGCGCTGCGTGGCACCGCCAATACTGCAAAATGCCCACCCCGGACAAGCGCACTGCACGCCGCGACGCTATGTTGTAAATCACTGTGGCGGGCTTGCGACCCAGTTCGTCACAGCAGCCCGGTTACCGCCTGGCCGCTGCAGGCGGCTCGTACGACGGATCATGGAGCGAGTTGAACGTCTACATACCCATCCTGGTGCTAGGCGCCATCGCCACCGCCTTTGCCGTGGGCTCGGTGGCGATCGCGAGCCTGGCCGGCCCGTCACGGTTCAACAAGTCGAAGATGTCGGCCTACGAGTGTGGAATCGAACCCACCGAGACATCGGTGAGCGGCCCGCATGCGACGGCCGGGCAGCGCTTTCCGGTGAAGTACTACCTCACCGCGATGCTCTTCATCGTCTTCGACATCGAAATCGTGTTCCTGTATCCCTGGGCTGTCAGCTATGACGCGCTGGGCACGTTCGCTCTGGTCGAAATGGTGATTTTCATGCTGACGGTTTTCGTGGCCTACGCCTACGTGTGGCGCCGCGGCGGCCTGACGTGGGATTGAGGTAAGACGTGGGTCTTGAGGAACAGCTGCCCGGCGGGATCCTGCTGTCCACAGTCGAGAAGGTCGCGGGCTACGTCCGCAAGAACTCACTGTGGCCGGCGACATTCGGGTTGGCCTGCTGCGCCATCGAGATGATGGCAACGGCCGGGCCACGATTCGACATCGCCCGGTTCGGCATGGAGCGCTTCTCGGCCACCCCACGCCAGGCCGATCTGATGATCGTCGCCGGGCGGGTCAGCCAGAAGATGGCCCCCGTCCTGCGGCAGATCTATGACCAGATGGCTGAACCGAAATGGGTGCTGGCCATGGGCGTCTGCGCGTCATCCGGCGGAATGTTCAACAACTACGCGGTGGTGCAGGGCGTCGACCACGTGGTTCCGGTGGACATCTACCTGCCCGGCTGCCCACCGCGACCGGAGATGCTGCTGTACGCAATCCTGAAGCTGCACGAGAAGATTCAGGAGATGCCGCTGGGCGTCAACCGGGAGACCGCCATCGCCGAGGCCGAGCAGGCGGCGCTGTCGGCGCGGCCCACGATCGAGATGCGCGGACTGCTGCGATGAGCACGCCGGACCAAGATCCCAAGCAAGCGATCAGCGGCGCCGACGAAGAGGTAATCGACGTGCGCCGCGGCATGTTCGGCGCCAAGGGCACGGGCGACACGTCCGGTTACGGACGGCTGGTGCGCGAGGTGGTACTGCCGGGCAGCAGCCCGCGGCCCTACGGCGGCTATTTCGACGAGGTGGTCGACGGCCTGGCCGCGGCGTTGAACCAGGACAACGTCGAATTCACTGACGCCATCGAGAAAGTCGTGGTGTACCGCGACGAACTCACCCTGCACGTCCGCCGCGACGCGCTGGTGCAGGTCGCTCATCGGCTGCGGGACGACCCCCAACTGCGCTTCGAAATGTGCCTGGGCGTCAGCGGGGTGCATTACCCGCACGAGACGGGTCGCGAACTGCACGCGGTGTACCCGCTGCAGTCGATCACGCACAACCGGCGTGTCCGCCTGGAAGTGTCTGCGCCCGAAAGTGATCCGCACATCCCCTCGCTGTTCGGGATCTATCCGACCACCGACTGGCACGAGCGGGAGACCTACGACTTCTTCGGCATCATCTTCGACGGACATCCGTCGTTGACCCGCATCGAGATGCCCGACGACTGGCACGGACACCCCCAGCGCAAGGACTACCCCCTCGGCGGGATTCCCGTCGAATATAAAGGCGCACAAATACCCCCGCCCGACGAGCGGAGAGCGTACAACTGATGAGCACTACCACCGAAACGACGCACGACGGCGCCGGCGAGAAGTTCGTGGTCGCCGGCGGTCAGGACTGGGACAAGGTCGTCGAAGCCGCCCGCGGCGCCGACCCCGGCGAACGCATCATCGTCAACATGGGCCCCCAGCATCCGTCCACCCACGGGGTGCTGCGGCTGATCCTGGAGATCGAGGGCGAGACCGTGACCGACGCCCGTTGCGGCATCGGGTATCTGCACACCGGCATCGAAAAGAACCTCGAATACCGCTACTGGACCCAAGGCGTCACGTTCGTGACCCGGATGGATTACCTCGCACCGTTTTTCAACGAGACGGCCTACTGCCTGGGCGTGGAGAAGCTGCTCGGCATCACCGACCAGATACCGGAGCGGGTCAACGTCATCCGGGTGATGATGATGGAGCTCAACCGGATCTCGTCGCATCTGGTGGCCTTGGCCACCGGCGGCATGGAGCTGGGTGCCATGACCCCGATGTTCGTCGGCTTCCGGGGGCGCGAGATCGTGCTGACCCTGTTCGAATCGATCACCGGCCTGCGGATGAACAGCGCCTACGTCCGGCCCGGTGGTGTGGCACAGGACTTGCCGCCCAACGCGGAGACCGAGATCGTCGAGGGCCTCAAGGGGCTCAAGCAGGTGCTGCGCGAAATGAGCGGTCTGCTCAACGAGAACGCCATCTGGAAGGCCCGCACCCAGGACGTCGGTTATTTGGATCTGACCGGGTGCATCGCGCTGGGCATCACCGGACCCATTCTGCGTGCCACCGGGCTGCCCCACGATCTGCGCAAGAGCGAGCCGTACTGCGGATATGAAAACTACGAATTCGACGTGATCACCGAAGACACGTGTGATGCTTACGGGCGCTACATGATTCGCGTCAACGAGATGTGGGAGTCGATCAAGATCGTCGAGCAGTGTCTGGACAAGCTGAAGCCCGGCCCGACCATGGTCGAGGACCGCAAGATCGCCTGGCCGGCCGACCTGAAGGTGGGCCCCGACGGCATGGGCAACTCGCAGGAGCACATCGCCAAGATCATGGGCGGCTCGATGGAAGCGCTGATCCACCACTTCAAACTGGTCACCGAGGGCATCAGGGTTCCCGCGGGCCAGGTCTACACGGCAGTCGAGTCGCCGCGCGGGGAGCTGGGCGTGCACATGGTCAGTGATGGCGGCACCCGGCCCTATCGGGTGCACTATCGAGACCCCTCCTTCACCAATCTGCAATCGGTGGCGGCGATGTGCGAAGGCGGCATGGTCGCCGATCTGATCACCGCGGTCGCCAGCATCGACCCGGTCATGGGCGGGGTGGATCGGTGACCGGGCCGCAGGGACAGCCGGTCTTCATCCGGCTCGGCCCACCGCCCGACGAGCCCAACGCGTTCGTCGTCGAGGGAGCGCCCAAGACGTATCCACCCGAGGTGCGGGCGCGGCTGGAGGTCGACGCCAAGGAGATCATGGGGCGCTACCCCAACAAGCGCTCGGCGCTGCTGCCGCTGCTGCACCTGGTGCAGGCGGAGGATTCCTACCTGACGCCGGCGGGGCTGGAGTTCTGCGGTGAGCAACTGGGTCTCACGGGGGCGGAAGTGTCCGCGGTGGCCAGCTTTTACACCATGTATCGCCGGGGTCCCACCGGCGATTATCTCGTCGGTGTCTGCACAAACACGTTGTGCGCCATCATGGGTGGCGACGCCATCTTCGACGCCCTGAAAGAACACCTGGGCGTCGGCAACGATGAGACCACCGCCGACGGGTCGGTCACCTTGCAACACATCGAGTGCAACGCCGCCTGCGATTACGCGCCGGTGGTGATGGTCAACTGGGAATTCTTCGACAACCAGACGCCGGACTCGGCGCGCGAACTCGTCGACTCGCTGCGCGCCGGCGAGCCCAAGCAGCCCACTCGCGGAGCGCCGCTGTGCGTCTTCCGCGAAACGTCGCGCATCCTGGCCGGCCTACCCGACGAGCGTCCCGACCAAGGCCAGGGCGGCGCCGGTGCCGCGACCCTAGCCGGCCTGAAGGTAGCCAAGGAACTCGGCATGGAGGCGCCCGGCGCGCCGGAAGGCCAGCAATGACAACGACTTCGGACACCTCGCAGGCGACGCCGCTCACTCCGGTCATCAGCCGCTTCTGGGACGATCCCGAGTCCTGGACCCTGCAGACCTATCACCGCCACGGTGGATACGAGGCGATGAAGAAGGCCCTGGCGATGGAGCCCGACGAGGTGATCGGGCTGGTAAAGGACTCCGGGCTGCGCGGGCGCGGCGGCGCGGGCTTCTCGACGGGCACGAAGTGGTCGTTCATCCCGCAGGGCGACACCGGGGCGGCGGCCAAACCGCATTACTTGGTCGTCAACGCCGACGAGTCGGAACCCGGGACGTGCAAAGACATTCCGCTGATGCTGGCGACACCGCACGTCCTCGTCGAGGGTGTCATCATCGCCGCCTACGCGATCCGGGCCAGCCACGCGTTCATCTACGTGCGCGGGGAGGTGCTGCCGGTGCTGCGCCGCCTGCAGAACGCGGTGGCCGAGGCCTACGCCGCGGGCTACCTGGGCCGCGACATCAACGGCTCCGGCTTCGACCTCGAACTGGTGGTGCACGCCGGCGCCGGCGCCTACATCTGCGGTGAGGAAACCGCGCTGCTGGACTCCCTGGAAGGCCGTCGCGGCCAGCCGCGGCTGCGCCCGCCGTTTCCCGCCGTGGCCGGGCTGTACGGCTGCCCCACCGTGATCAACAACGTCGAGACCATCGCCAGCGTGCCGCCGATCATCGGCAACGGCGTGGACTGGTTCCGTTCGATGGGCAGCGAGAAATCCCCGGGCTTCACGCTGTATTCGCTGTCCGGTCACGTCACCCGCCCCGGCCAGTACGAGGCCCCGCTGGGAATCACGTTGCGGGAGTTGCTCGCCTACGCCGGCGGCGTGCGTGCCGGGCACCGGCTGAAGTTCTGGACACCCGGCGGCTCGTCGACCCCGCTGCTGACCGACGAGCACCTCGACGTGCCGCTGGACTACGAGGGCGTCGGCGGGGTCGGCTCGATGCTGGGCACCAAGGCGCTCGAGATCTTCGACGAGACCACCTGCGTGGTTCGCGCCGTGCGGCGCTGGACGTACTTCTACAAGCACGAATCCTGCGGAAAATGCACGCCGTGCCGCGAGGGCACGTTCTGGCTGGACCAGATCTACGAGCGGCTGGAAACCGGCAAGGGCACCAGCGACGACATTGGCAAGCTGCTCGACATCTCCGACACCATTCTCGGAAAGTCGTTCTGCGCCTTGGGTGATGGTGCCGCCAGCCCGGTGATGTCGTCGATCAAGTTCTTCCGTGACGAGTACGTCGCGCACGTCGAGGGCGGCGGATGCCCCTTCGACCCCCGAGACTCCATGCTGACGCCGAACGGAAAGGCTTGAGGCGCTCATGACCCGCGACGGCGACGATGCAGAGCGAAGCGATGAAGAGGAGCGGCGCCTCATGACCCGCGACGGCGACGATGCAGAGCGAAGCGATGAAGAGGAGCGGCGCTCATGACCCGCGACGGCGACGATGCAGAGCGAAGCGATGAAGAGGAGCGGCGCTCATGACTAGTGCGGCCAAGACCGAGACCGGTGACGAGGTCCGTCCGCCGGACATGGTGACGCTGACCATCGACGGCAACGAGATCAGCGTCCCCAAGGGAACTTTGGTGATCCGGGCCGCCGAGTTGATGGGCATCCAGATCCCGCGGTTCTGTGACCACCCGCTGCTGGAACCGGTCGGCGCGTGCCGGCAGTGCCTGGTCGAGGTCGAGGGCCAACGCAAGCCGATGGCCTCGTGCACCACGGTCGCCACCGACGACATGGTGGTGCGCACCCAGCTGACGTCGGAGGCCGCCGACAAGGCCCAGCACGGCGTGATGGAGCTGCTGCTGATCAACCACCCGCTGGACTGCCCGATGTGTGACAAGGGCGGCGAGTGCCCGCTACAGAATCAGGCAATGTCCAACGGCCGCAGCGATTCTCGCTTCACCGACGTCAAACGCACCTTCGCCAAGCCGATCAACATCTCCTCGCAGGTTCTGCTGGACCGCGAGCGCTGCATCCTGTGCGCGCGCTGCACGCGGTTCTCCGAGCAGATCGCCGGCGACATCTTCATCGACATGCAGGAACGGGGCGCCCTGCAGCAGGTCGGCATCTACGCCAACGAACCGTTCGAGTCCTACTTCTCGGGCAACACCGTGCAAATCTGCCCGGTGGGCGCGCTGACCGGAAGCTCGTATCGGTTCCGGGCCAGGCCCTTCGACTTGGTGTCCAGCCCCAGCGTCTGCGAGCACTGCGCTTCCGGATGCGCCCAGCGCACCGACCACCGCCGCGGCAAGGTGCTGCGCCGGCTGGCCGGTGACGATCCCGAAGTCAACGAGGAGTGGAACTGCGACAAGGGCCGGTGGGCGTTCACCTACGCAAGCCAGCCCGACGTGCTCACCACTCCCCTGATCCGCGACGCCCACGGCTCGCTGCAACCGGCCTCGTGGTCGCACGCGATCGCCGTCGCGACCAGGGGCCTCGAGGCCGCGCGTGGCCGCACGGGGGTGCTCGTCGGCGGCAGGGCAACCTTGGAGGACGCCTACGCCTACTCCAAGTTCGCGCGAATCGTGTTAGACACCAACGATATCGACTTCCGCACCCGCCCGAGTTCGGCCGAGGAGGCCGACTTCCTGGCCGCCCGGATCGCGGGCAAACCGATCACCGTCAGCTACGCCGATCTGGAATCGGCGCCGGTCGTCGTGCTGGCCGGCTTCGAGCCCGAAGACGAGTCACCCATCGTGTTCCTGCGGTTGCGCAAGGCGGCCCGCAAGCACGGGTTGCCGGTCTACGCGATCGCGCCGTTCGCCACCCGCGCGCTGACCAAGATGTCCGGGCGGCTGATCAAAACCGTTCCGGGCGCCGAAGCTACGGCGCTGGACGGGTTGGCCACCGGCGAGGTGGGCGACCTGCTCTCCACCCCGGGCGCGGTCATCATGGTCGGCGAACGGCTTGCGTCGGTGCCGGGCGGGTTGTCGGCCGCGGCCCGGCTCGCCGACACCACCGGCGCCCGCCTGGCCTGGGTGCCGCGGCGCGCCGGGGAGCGGGGCGCGCTGGAGGCCGGTGCGCTGCCCGGGCTGCTGCCCGGAGGCCGCCCGGTCGACGACGAGACCGCCCGGGCGCAGATCGCCCAGGCATGGCACGTGTCCGAATTGCCGTCCGGCAGGGGGCGTGACGCCGACGCGATCCTGACCGCCGCCACCGACGGAACGCTGGGCGCGCTGCTGGTCGGCGGTGTCGAGCCCGACGACTTCGCCGATCCGGCCGCGGTACTGGCGGCGCTGGACGGTGTCGGCTTCGTCGTCAGCCTGGAGCTGCGGCACAGCGCCGTCACCGAACGCGCCGACGTCGTCTTCCCGGTCGCGCCGGTGACGCAGAAGGCCGGCGCATTCGTCAACTGGGAGGGCCGCTTCCGGCCGTTCGAGGCAGCGCTGCGGACGACTCAGGACGCCAGGCAATCCGACCACCAGGTGCTCGACACGCTGGCCGACGAGCTGGGCGTCTACCTCGGGATGTCCAGCGTCGAGACGGCCCGCGAAGAGCTTGCCGCGCTGCGAAATTGGGACGGCAAGCGTGCCGCGAACCCGGACGTCGCCGCCCCGCAACCCGCCCAGCCCGGCGCCGGTGAGGCGGTACTGGCCGGCTGGCGGGCGTTGCTGGACAACGGCCGCATGCAGGACGGCGAGCCGCATCTGGCGGGCACCGCGCGCAAGCCCTTCGCCCGGCTGTCGGCCGATACGGCCGCCGAGATCGGCGCCGCCGACGGCGACGCGGTCACGGTCAGGACGTCGCACGGATCCATCAGCCTGCCGCTGGTGATCACCGACATGCCCGACCGGGTGGTGTGGCTGCCGGTGAACTCGCCCGGCTCGGCGGTGCACCGCCGACTCGGCGTGTCGGTCGGCAGCACAGTCAAGATCGGAGTGGGCTCATGACCGGGTTGACCGCATTCGGGCACGACACCTGGTGGTTGGTGCTCGGCAAGGCACTGGCGATCTTCGTGTTCCTCATGCTGAACGTTCTGGTGGCGATCCTGCTCGAACGCAAAATCCTGGGCTGGATGCAGCTGCGGCCCGGCCCCAACCGGGCGGGCCCGTGGGGGGTACTGCAGAGCCTGGCCGACGGAATCAAGTTGGCGCTCAAGGAAACCATCACCCCGGGTGGCGTCGACAAGTTCGTCTACTTCGCGGCGCCGGTCATCTCCACGATCCCGGCGTTCACCGCCTTCGCGTTCATCCCGTTCGGTCCGGTGGTGTCGGTGTTCGGCCACCGCACGCCGCTGCAGCTGACCGACCTGCCGGTCGCCGTGCTGTTCATCCTCGGCCTGTCGGCGATCGGCGTGTACGGAATCGTCCTGGGCGGTTGGGCTTCCGGGTCCACCTACCCGCTGCTGGGCGGGGTGCGCTCAACCGCCCAGGTGATCTCCTACGAGGTGGCGATGGGGCTGTCGTTCGCGGCGGTCTTCCTCTACGCGGGCTCCATGTCGACGTCGCAGATCGTCGCCGCGCAGGACCGGGTCTGGTATGTGTTCCTGCTGCTGCCGTCGTTCGTGATCTACCTCATCTCGATGGTCGGTGAAACCAACCGGGCGCCTTTCGATTTGCCCGAGGCCGAGGGCGAGCTGGTCGCGGGATTCCACACCGAATACTCGTCGCTGAAGTTCGCGATGTTCATGCTGGCCGAGTACGTCAACATGATGACGGTCTCGTCACTGGCCACTGTCCTGTTCTTCGGTGGCTGGCACGCGCCGTGGCCGCTGAACATGTGGGCGGGCGCCAACACCGGATGGTGGCCGGTGCTGTGGTTCACCGCAAAGATGTGGACCTTCCTGTTCGTCTACTTCTGGCTGCGGGCCTCGCTGCCCCGGCTGCGCTACGACCAGTTCATGGGGCTGGGCTGGAAGCTGCTGATCCCGGCCTCGCTGGTCTGGGTGCTGATCGCCGCTGTGATCCGCACGCTGCAGAACCAGGGCTACGCGCACTGGACCCCGATACTGGTGGCCAGCAGCATCGTGTTCGCCACGGCGCTCGTGCTGTTGCTGCGAAAGCCGTTCAGCGCGCCGGGTATTCGCGCGCTGGAGAAACAGCTGCGCCGCGAGGCGAAGAAGCTCCCGGCCGCAGCGATCCCCGCGCCGGTATTCCCGACACCGCCGCTGCCGGCGAAAACCCAGAAGTCTTTGGCGGCTGCGAGCAAGGAGGAAGCACGTGGCTAAGTTTTTGGACGCCGTGGCCGGATTCGGCGTGACGTTCGGATCGATGTTCAAAAAGAATGTCACCGAGGAGTATCCGGAGAAACCGGGCCCCGTCAAGCCGCGCTATCACGGCCGCCACCAGCTCAACCGCTACCCCGACGGGCTGGAGAAGTGCATCGGGTGCGAACTGTGCGCCTGGGCCTGCCCGGCCGACGCGATCTACGTCGAGGGCGCGGACAACACCGAGGAACTCAGGTATTCGCCCGGCGAACGCTATGGCCGGGTCTACCAGATCAATTATCTGCGCTGCATCGGCTGCGGCCTGTGCATCGAGGCCTGCCCGACCCGGGCGCTGACGATGACCAACGACTACGAGATGGCCGACGACAACCGCGCCGACCTGATCTACGAGAAGGACCGGCTGCTGGCGCCGCTGCTGCAGGACATGCTCGCGCCGCCCCACCCGAGGACCGCCGGCGCCACCGATAAGGATTACTACCAGGGCAATGTGACCGCGCACGGGTTGCGAGAGATCGAGCAGGCCGGAGACTCCCGGTGACCGGATTGACCGGCCACGCAGTCGTCGTGGCGTCCAGTTTTGCCCACGACACCATCGTCCGAACCTCTACCGGCGAAGCGGTCGCCTTCTGGGTGCTGGGCGTGCTGGCCGTGCTCGGCGCGATCGGAGTGGTCACCGCCGTCAACGCCGTGTATTCGGCGATGTTCTTGGCGATGACCATGATCATCCTGGCGATCTTCTACATGATCCAGGACGCGCTGTTCTTGGGTGTGGTGCAGGTCGTCGTCTACACCGGCGCGGTGATGATGCTGTTCCTGTTCGTGCTGATGCTCATCGGTGTGGATTCCGCGGAATCGCTCCAGGAGACGCTGCGTGGTCAGCGCGTCGCCGGGGTGGCGGCCGGCATCGGGTTCGGCATCCTGCTCATCGCCGTGATCGGCAACGTGGCCACCGGCGGTTTCGCCGGCCTGACCACCGCCAACGCCAACGGCAACGTGGAAGGGCTGGCGGCGCTGATCTTTTCGCGGTACCTGTGGGCGTTCGAGCTGACCAGCGCGCTGCTGATCACCGCGGCCGTCGGGGCGATGGTGCTGGCGCACCGCGAACGCTTCGAGCGCCGCAAGACCCAGCGCGAGCTCTCCCAGGAACGCTTCCGGCCGGGCGGACACTCCACGCCGATGCCGAACCCCGGCGTCTACGCCCGCCACAACGCGGTGGACGTGGCCGCGTTGTTGCCGGACGGCTCGTACTCGAAGCTTTCGGTGTCGCCGATACTGCAAAGCCGCGGCGCCGACGGCAAGAAGACCCCGTCCACCGAGCCGAGCCCGAGTCTCTCCCAAGGCGGTACGTCGTGAATCCGGCCAATTACCTATATCTTTCGGCGCTGCTGTTCACCATCGGCGCCTCCGGGGTGTTGTTGCGCCGCAACGCCATTGTGATGTTCATGTGCGTGGAGCTGATGCTCAACGCGGTCAACCTCGCGTTCGTCACGTTCGCGCGGATGCACGGCCACCTGGACGGGCAGATGATCGCGTTCTTCACGATGGTGGTCGCAGCCTGCGAAGTGGTCATCGGCCTGGCCATCATCATGACCATCTTCCGTACCCGCAAATCGGCGTCCGTCGACGACGCGAATCTACTCAAAGGCTGAAGACGCCAACATGACTCAACACACCTGGTTGCTGGTGGCGCTGCCATTGGCGGG